>NZ_PIZD01000010.1:0-12800 GCF_010365615.1 Actinomyces sp. 565 | reverse complement strand
GGTGCGTGTTCCACGACCACCCCGGGGTCGTGGAACACGCACCAAGGTCGTGCAGTGCCGCCGAGGGTCGTGCAGGACCACCACCCACACAACCATCGCGCCGAGCAAGCCGGCCAGTAGCCGAGTGAGCCGGCCAGTAGCCGAGTGAGCCGGCCAGTAGGCCCCGACACTCCGCCCCAAGGCACCACGTTCACGCCGACAACCCTCGAATCACAGCGGTGGGGCCCGCACGCGCTGTGTGCGGGCCCCACCCTTGTCTCAGCAGGTGCCGACGTATGCGGCTGATGTGTTACAAGCCCAGCTCGCCGGAGAAGTCACCCTCTTCCAGGCGCTTCTTGACGGTCATGAGGTACCGGGAGGCATCCGCTCCGTCAACCAGGCGGTGGTCGTAGGACAGCGACAGGTAGCACACCGAGCGCACCGCGATCACCTCGTTGCCATCAGCGTCCTTGACCACGCGCGGCTGGCGGGTGATCGCGCCGAGTCCGAGGATGGCCACCTCGGGCAGGTTGATAATCGGGGTGTCGAACAGGGCGCCGCCGGAACCGGTGTTGGTCACCGTGAAGGTCGCGCCGGACAGCTCACCCGGATCGACCTTGTTGTCTCGCGTGCGGGCCGCCAGGTCATTGATGCGCTTGGCCAGGCCCGGGATGTTCAGGTCGCCGGCATTCTTCACCACCGGCACGTACAGGCCCCGGGGCGTGTCCACCGCGATGCCGATGTGCTCCACATCGTGGTAGGTCACCTGGTTGTCCCCGATCGTGGCATTGATCTTCGGGTGCGCCTTGAGCGCCTCCGTGGCGGCAGCCACGAAGAACGGCAGGTAGGTGAGCTTGGTGCCGTTGCGAGCCAGGAACTCGTCCTTCACCCGCGCGCGCAGGGCGGCAATCCGGGTCACATCCACTTCAACGACGGTGGTCAGCTGCGCGGAGGTCTGCAGCGAAGTCATCATGCGCTCGCCGATGATCCGACGCAGCCGGCTCATCTTCTCGGTGTGGCCGCGCAGCTCGCTGTCGGTTGCGGCCTGCGCACCGCGCGACTGCGTCGCGCCCGCCGGGGCGTCAGGGGCCACCGCCTCAGCGGGCGCCGCCGCTGCCTGCTGGGCGGCAGCCTCGGCCTCGGCCTTGGCTGCGGCCGCAGCCTCCACATCCTGCTTGCGGATGCGCCCGCCCACACCGGTACCGGTTACCTCGGCGAGGTCGACGCCACGCTCCCGGGCGAGCTTGCGCACAATCGGCGTGACGTACGCGGCCGACGGCGGCGCCGCAACGGGTTCCGCCGGGACGGCGGCTGCCTGTGGAGAGGCAGCGGGCGCTGCGGGTGCCTCAGGTGCCGCGGGTGCCGCAGGAGCCGAGGGCTCTGGGGCGGCCTCCTGCGGCGCCGGCGCGGCTCCGCCGCCGCCCTCGGCGGCCTCGCCCACAATCGCCAGCACAGTGCCGACCTCGACGGTCTCGTCCTCGGCAACGCGGATCTCGAGCAGGGTTCCGGCCACCGGGGAGGGGACCTCGGTGTCGACCTTGTCAGTGGCGACCTCAAGCAGCGGATCGCCGACCTCAACGGTGTCACCCACGGACTTCAGCCAGGAGGAAACAGTCCCCTCGGTGACCGACTCGCCCAGAGCGGGCATCTTTACAGGCTCGGACATGATGGAATCTCCGTCTCTTGTGATTGGTAGGTGTGATGACTGGTTTCAATACCTGAGTGCATTGGCCGAGTGCTGCGACCGACTTCGGCGCCTCTGCAGGTTCGTGGCCGCGACAGCCTCAGCCGTGATTGTGCAGCGGTTTGCCGGCCAAAGCCATGGCAGCCTCGCCGATGGTCTCGTTCTGCGTGGGGTGTGCGTGCACCAGCGAGGCGACGTCGTTGGCGTCGGCCTCCCAGGACACAATCAGCTGCCCCTCGCCAACCTGCTCGCCCATACGCGCTCCAATGGCATGGAATCCAAGGATCGGCCCGTCCTTCAACGACACCAGCTTCACGAACCCCTGGGTGCCCAGGATCTGGGACTTGGCGTTCCCGGCGACGTTGAACTGACTGGTCACGATGTTCTGCGCGCCGTGCAGCTCGGCGGCCCGGGCCTCGGACAACCCCACGGAGGCGATCTCGGGTTCGCAGAAGGTCACCTTGGGGACCTTGACATCGTCCACCGGTTCGGGATCCATGCCGGCGATCCGCTCGGCGACGGCGATGCCCTGGGCGAAGCCGCGATGCGCCAACTGCACGCCGGGCACGATGTCGCCCACGGCCCACACCCCGGAGACATTTGTGCGGCCGTACGGGTCAGTGAGCACGAAGCCGCGGTCCATAGCGACCCCAACCTCCTCATATCCGAGATTCGCCGTTGCCGGACCGCGGCCGACGGCGATCAGCAGCACCTCGGCGTCGATTACAGCACCGTCGGCGGTGCGTACCTTGACGCCATCACCCGTGCGCTCGACGGACTCGAAGCGTGTGCCCACACGGAAGCCGATCCTCCGCTTGCGGAAGGCGCGCTCAAGCTGCTTGGAGATCGCCTCGTCCTCATTGGGAACCAGGTGCGGCAGCGCCTCGATGATGGTGACCTGCGCTCCCATGGACGCCCAGGCGGAGGCGAACTCCACGCCAATCACTCCGCCGCCCAGAATCACCGCGGAGGCGGGGACGTGGTCAAGCTCCAGAGCCTGCTCGGAGGTCATAACCGGCCCTGAGATCTCCTGGCCGATGGTCTTCGGGTAGGAGCCGGAGGCGAGAACCACGTTCCGCCCCCGGTAGCGCCTGCCCGCCACCTCCACGGCGTCGGCCGCCACCAGACGGCCCCAGCCGCTGACCAGGTCGATGCCGCGGGAGGAGACCAGGCCCTGCAATCCCTTGTACATACGAGTGACGACGCTGTTCTTGTACTCCTGGACGGCAGGCATGTCGATGCCCTCGAAGGCGGCCCGTACGCCTACGGCGGCCGCCCCGCGGATCGCATCGGCAGTCTCCGCCGAGTGCAGAAGTGCCTTGGTGGGCACGCAGCCGCGGTGCAGGCATGTGCCACCCACCTTGTCCGCCTCGATCAGTGCCACGCTCAGCCCCAGCTGGGCACCGCGCAGCGCCGCGGCATAGCCTCCTGAGCCGCCGCCCAGGACCACCATGTCATAGAGCCTGCCTTCAGCGGCATTAGTCCCGTCAACAGCACTGGCATCAGTCATGTGATTACTCCTTGTGGGTGGCTAGTTGGTGGCTTGGCTGGAGGCCAGCCGGTGGTGCGGCGTGCGGCACCGACGTGATTGGCGGCTGGCACAGGCGGCCGGCGGCGGGCGCCGTGTCGCAACCGGGGACCAGAGTCCCAGACAGCCTACGTCATCGCCAGACGCATCACATACCCGCCGAGGGCGTGTTTGCGGGCTCAGCGCTCGGCGGTACCCGGCTGAGCGGCGCGGTCCTCCAGGAAGGCCAGTAGCGTGGCTACGCCAAAGCCCGTACCGCCCTGCGGAGTCAGTCCCCAGGCGGCCTTCTCGTTGTAGGCGGGACCGGCGATGTCCAGGTGCGCCCACGGAGTGTCGCCCACGAACTCGCGCAGGAACAGGCCCGCTACGAGCATGCCGGCGGCCCTGCTGCCCATCACCGCGTTGCGCAGGTCGGCGAAGGGCGAGTCCAGGCCGGCCCGCAGGTACTCCGGCAGTGGCATGGGCCAGAAGTCCTCGCCGGCACGCGTGGCGGCGGCGATGACATCCTCCCGCGCGTCGCCCATCACGGCGGCGGTTCGGTCTCCGAGCGCCACGATCTGGGCGCCCGTGAGCGTGGCGACGTCCAGTACGACGTCGGGCCCCTGTGCGACCGCCGCCGCCAGGGCATCTGCCATTACCAGCCGCCCCTCCGCGTCGGTGTTGGTCACCTCCACCGTGCTGCCGTCGAACATGGTCACCACATCACTGGGCCGCTGCGCGGAGCCACCGGGGAGATTCTCCGCCAGGGCGAGCCAGGCGGTCACCCTCACCGGCAGGGCCAGGCGGGCTGCTGCCAAGGTGGCGGACAGCACCGCGGCCGCGCCGGCCATGTCCGACTTCATGCCGGGCATCGACGCCGGGGGCTTGAGCGAGAGACCACCGGAGTCGAACGTGATGCCCTTACCAACCACGGCCACGTGCGCCACCTTGCCGCGACGCGGCCGAGGGCTCCACTCCAGGCGGACCAGCCGGGGCGGGTGCACGGATCCCTGCCCCACCCCTGAGATGCCGCCGAATCCCTCCTTCAGCAGCCGCTTGTCGTCGTAGACCTCAAGGTCCAGTCGGCCCTGACGCCCGCCGACCGCATCGGCGGCCTGGCGGGCATGATCGGCAAAGGCGGCCGGGGTGAGCCGGGCGGGCGGATCGTTGACCAGGTCCCGGGCTTCTGCAACGGCCTCGGCCAGGATGCGTGCCCGGTTGAGCACCGGTGCGGAGGAGTCCTCCGGGCTGCGCCGCAGCAGTGAGCGCGGGGCGGGAGCCAGTGGCGTCAACACCGTGACGCGGGCCAGGGGAGCGGTTGAAGCCGGAACACGGCGCGACCACGCGTAAGCCCCCTCCAGGGCGCCCTCGGCGACGGCGGCCAGCCGCTCAGCGGTATCCGCGGGCAGGGCGAAGACGGCATGTCCCGTGCCAGCCAGCTCGCGCGCGGCGCGCCCCGCGGCCCGGCGCAACGCGGCACTGTCGGATGCATCACCGGTGCCGACTACCAGCAGAGTCGGGGCGAGGTCGCTCCGGTCGCCGTCCAGCGCCGCCGCGGGTATCCGGACAACCGTGTCGATGGCGGCAGTGAAGCCCAGGGGCCCTAGCAAATCCGGCAGTCCACGCAACTGTGGTGTCTGCTCCGCACCGGTGCCCGCGGTGAGCAGCACCGGGGCGTCGGCGTCAGTGCGGGCGGCCAGGACCAGGACGTCGCCGCCCGCCGCAGTGGGCAGCAGGCTGGAAGTCATAATCTCAGTCATGCGGGAATGGTAACGTCACAGGGCCGGACCAGCGCCAGGGCGTCGTCCGGTTTCCCGGTCCGAGCCACGGGCCCGCAGTTCAACACGAGGTCAGTTACTGCATGGATGAGTCTTCCCAGCCGCGGGCTCTGAACGATACGCGCCGCCCTGCGCATGGTTGGGGGCGCGCACTCGTCGGTGTATTCGCGGTATTCGGTCTGGTGATCCTGGTTCCCGCGTTCATTACCCTTGCCCGGGCGGGTGCGGGCGGCCGACTGCCCGCCGCGCTCAGTGTGCTCGCCGGCCTGGGCTACCTGCTCCTGTCAGTGGCCGTGGCCCACAACGGTCGCCGTATGCGCCGCGTGGGCTGGGCCTGCCTGCTGCTGGAGGCGCTGGGGCTGCTGGTGGCGAACCTCGCCGGCTTCGCCGGCACCGCCTGGTCGCAATGGGGTACGGCACTGTGGTACCTGCCGGTGCTGTTGCCGCTGGTGGGCGGGATACAGCTCTGGCTGGCCGACCCGCGCCGTATCGTGACCAACGCCGAGCGCATCACGGATATCTCCGACACCATTCAAAACAGCGTTCACCGCGATCGCTCCTAGACGGATCAACGAACCGGCGGCCCGGCCGCGCTGCCGCCGGGCCGCCGGCGTCCCGGGCGGCTTCCCCTGTAGCCGCCCGGGCGGCGTCAGCGCTTGAGGTTGTCGACGCTGATGGCCAGGCGCTCGGTGGTCGGCGAGTCCAGTCCCCACACCTGGGCGTAGAAGCTCAGCTCGTCCTGAAGCGCCCGGTGCGCATTCGCTGCCAGGTTGAAGCCGTGACCCTCGCCCGGGAACACATCCAGTGCCACCGGCAGGCCCTTGGCCTTCACGGCCTCGTACATGCTGGTGGCCTGCTCCGCCGGGATGATCGGATCCGCGCTGCCCTGCAGAAGCAGGAGCGGGGCGTGAATGGCGTCGGTGTGGCTGAGCGGCGAGCGCTCGGCGTAAACCGGATCATGCAGGTCCTCGGCGCCCACCAGGCGCTGGATGTAGTGCGACTCGAACTTGTGGGTCGTACGGGCCAGCTGCGCGAGGTCGGCGACGCCGTACAGGGAGGTGCCGGCACTGAACAGCTCGGAGCGGACCAGCGCCGCTAGCGCCGTGAACCCGCCGGCGGAAGCGCCGCGCACCGCGATACGGGCAGGGTCGATCTTGCCGGAGGCGGCCAGGAACTCCGCTCCGGAGACGACGTCATCGACGTCGTAGACCCCCCACTTGCCGTTCAGCAGGCGGCGGTAGTCCGAGCCGTAGCCGGTTGAGCCCCGGTAGTTCACGGCGAGGTAGGCGAAGCCGCGGCTGGTCCAGAACTGGATGCGCAGGTCGTAGCCGGCCCGGTCCATCGCCGTGGGGCCGCCGTGTACGCCCACGATCAGGGGCGGTAGCTCATCCTCAGGGCCCACGTAGGCGGCCGATGCCGGCGGGTAGAAGAAGCCGTGCGCGGTAGCGCCGTCGGTGGTGGGCCAGGACACGGGCTCGGCGAAGGAGATACCGGCGTCATAGGCGTTGAAGTCACCCGAGCCGCGCAGTATCTCGACTTCCTGGCCGCGCACCTCGACGATGCTGGGCAGCTCGGTCTCACTGCCCGCGAGCATGACCACGCGCCCGGCGGAGGAGGCGACGTTCCCCAGTGGCTGCCAGCCGACGTTCCACTCCTCCAGCTCACCGTTCGAGAGCTTGACGGTACCCAGGTGCCACACGCCGTCGCGCGCCCACGAGGCGATCAGGTGCTCGCCGTCAAGCACGTCGAAGTGGTGCGGGCCCAGGACCCAGGCCGGAGACGTGAAGGTCGCGTCGACCGGGTGCAGGGGGCGGGTGCGCAAGGACTCGGTCCAGCCCTCGCGGTTGGTGCCGCGACGCGGGAAGCCCTCGGTGCGGTACAGGTTCCAGAAGCCCGATGCATTGGAAACGTGCACGAGCTCGCACTCCTCGGTCCAGCGCGGCTCGGACACCGAGTAGCCGGTGCCGCCGTCCACTACGGCCTGGGAGCCGATGGTGCCGTCGGGGCGCAAGTCGCCGACGTGCAGCGTGGCGTTGTCCCACGGCATGCCGGGGTGGTTCCAGGTGATCCAGGCCAGGTGCTCGCCGTCGGGAGACAGGGTTGGGGAGACCACGAAGTCCGTGCCTGAGACCACCGTGGTCACGGCGGAGTCGTCGCGCGCTCCCGAGCCGTCCAGGGGGATCGCCACCAGTGAGTTGACCGGCTCCCCCTCGCCCCGGTGGTCCTCGCGTACGGCGTAGACCAGGCCGCGCGCCGTGTCGATCTCCAGGTCGCCGTGGCGGACGTCGCCGTAGATGGTCAGCGGCACCAGGCCGCGCAGGCGGTGGGCGACGTCATAGCGATACAGCCGCCCGTCACCGGCGTGGGAGACGACGATGATGCCGGAGTCTACGGCGTAGGCGCGGCCACCGTACTCGTGTACCCGCGTGCGGGCGTCCACCAGCTCGTCGGACGGGGTCAGTGGCAGCACCTCGCCGATCTGCCCGTCTCCGTCACGACGCAGCAGTACCTGGCGCCCGGCCTGTGAGGCGCGCTGCTCCACCCAGTAGGTGTCCCCGCCGTCCACTCGCACCTGTGACAGGGACAGGGTGCGGGTGGTGATGGTGCCGGGGGTGATCGGCGAGGGCCAGGTCCCGTAAGGCGCTGTCGTGCTCATCGTTCCTCCTGAGGGCGGTGCGGCTGCCGCCACCCGCCCGGGCTGCGGGCGGGAGATACGGTCAGGAGCCAACATTACGTGCTCCGCGGGCCCTGCGGGCGAGTCCTTGCGGGTCGTGGCGCCGGGGCCGGGCGGATGTGCATATGCTGAGAGGCATTTCCGACGGCGCGCCCGGACGCCGTGTCAGACCGGAGTTCACCACCAGGAGGAGCTGCGTCGATGAGTGAAGACACTGCCACGTCCGGTGCGCAGGAGCGCGGCGCACAACAGCTGGTGAGCCTCCCCGCGACGCCCCTGCTGTCCGGTATTCGGCGGCCCGGTGACCTGCGGCGCCTGAACAGCGAGCAGATGGAGGAGCTGGCCGAGGAGATCCGCCGCTACCTCGTGGCCACGGTGGCGCGCACCGGCGGCCACTTGGGGCCGAACCTCGGGGTCGTCGAGCTCACCCTCGCGCTGCACCGCATATTCCGCTCCCCACGCGACACCATCGTCTTTGACACGGGCCACCAGGCCTACGTGCACAAGCTGCTCACCGGTCGCCAGGACTTCAGCCGCCTGCGTGAGCGCGGCGGCGTTTCCGGGTACCCCTCCCGCGGCGAGTCCATCCATGATGTCGTGGAGAACTCGCACGCCTCCACCGCCCTGTCCTGGGCGGACGGCATCGCCCGCGCCAATCGCCTCCAGGGCCGCGATAAGCGGCACATCGTGGCGGTTATCGGCGATGGTGCACTGACGGGCGGTATGGCCTGGGAGGCGCTGAACAACATCGCCGACTCCGCGGACAAGCACCTGGTAATCGTGGTCAACGACAACGGCCGGTCCTATGCACCGACGATCGGCGGGCTCGCCCACCACCTCGACGCCCTGCGCACCAACCCCGGCTACGAGCGCATGCTCGCCGGGGTGAAGCACACCCTGCTGTCCCAGGGCGCGCCGGGGCGGGCCGCCTTCGAGGCGCTGCACGGGCTCAAGCGCGGCCTGAAGGACATCCTGGTGCCCTCGGCGTTCTTCGAGGACCTGGGCATCAAGTACACCGGCCCGGTCGACGGGCATGACGAGACCGCCCTGGAGTTCGCCTTCACCCGCGCCCGCGAGTACGCGGAGCCGGTGATCGTGCATGTGATTACCCAGAAGGGTCGCGGCTACACCCCTGCGGAGGAGGACGCGGCAGACCGGTTCCACGCAGTCGGGCGCATTCACCCGGAGACGGGACTGCCAGTGGTTCCCTCCAGGTTCGGGTGGACCGCCGTCGTAGCCCAGGAGCTGCTGCAGCTGGCGCGCGCCGACAAGCGGATCGTCGGGATCACCGCGGCCATGCAGCAGCCGGTGGGCCTGCAGCCAATGGCGGACGCGCTGCCGGAGCGCGTCATCGACGTCGGTATCGCCGAGCAGCATGCACTCACCAGCGCCGCCGGCATGGCCTTCGCGGGCATGCACCCGGTGGTAGCCCTGTACGCGACCTTCCTGAACCGGGCCTTCGACCAGGTGCTAATGGACGTGGGACTGCACCGGGCCGGCGTGACGATACTGCTGGATCGGGCCGGTATCACCGGCACTGACGGGGCCAGTCACAATGGCATGTGGGATATGGCGCTGCTGGCGCACGTGCCGGGGCTGCACCTGGCGGCCCCGCGTGACGAGGACACGCTGCGGCAGGCCGTGCGCGACGCGGTCGGGGTGGACGACGCCCCCACGGTGGTGCGCTATCCGAAGGGCTCATTGCCCGCTCCGCTGCCGGCCGTGCGCACCGTGGGGGAGGACGGCGGGCCCTTCGGCGCCGTGGACGTCCTGCTCGACACGGCGGGGGAGCGGCCGGTGCTGCTGGTCGGAGTCGGGGCCATGGCGGGCAGCGTGCTCGACGCCGGCCGGAGCCTGGCCGCAGAGGGGCTGGCCGTGCGCGTGGTTTGTCCGCGGTGGCCCGTGCCGGTGCCGCCCGCGCTGGTTGAGCTGGCGCGCGCCGCGGGCGGCACGCTCGTGGTGGAGGACGGCCTGGTTGAGGGAGGCATGGGCTCGCAGCTGCGGGACGCAGTTGAGGATGCGGCGCTCGCCGACGGCGCCGAGCGCGTGCCGCGGGTGGCCCGGCTGGGGGTGCCGCGTCGCTTCCTGCCGACGGCGGAGCGCGGCGAGCTGCTGGCCGAGTTCGGCATGGACCCGGGTGGTATCCGCGCCGCCGCACGGAAGCTGCTCCGCGTCTAGGACGTCTAGGACGCCAGTCCCACGCCTGGAGGACTTGCACTGGTTGTGCGCAGCTGTGAGCCCGGTCTCGGACGGGCTCCGGTGCGTGCCGGGACCGGCGCGGGGCGGGGCGCTGGTGCTGTGGCCAAGTGCCGTGGCCTGGTGCCGCGATCTGGCGCTGTGCCCGTAGCGCAAGCCCGACGCCCCGCGCAGTCGCGCCGACTCCGCCGCGCCCCGCTAGGCGTAGCGGAGGCCTGAAGAGGTGCGGGCGCGCGCACCCCGCAACGACGTCGGGGACTTAAGTCCTAACTCGGTGGCCGCTGGTGTTTGCCTGTGAGTGATCCCACCGGGCCGCATTGGGGCGACCTAACACAAGCCGGGACGTCTGGCCTAGGCTGGTGTCGACGGCGCAACGATGTACCGCCGCGCCTCACAAGGGCGCAAGCAATCGGGTGGCCCGGGCCACCCACCCTATAGGAGGGCACGGATGACCACCGAGGTCACAGCATCCGCTACGGCGGAGGAGACCACCAGCCGCGACGCGTGGGAGGGCTTCGCCACGGGACCGTGGGCCGAGGACATCGACGTTCGCGACTTCATCCAGCGCAACTACACGCCCTACACGGGCGACGCATCGTTCCTCGCCGGCGCCACGGACAAGACCCTGCGCCTGTGGGACACCCTGGAGAAGAACTACCTGTCCGAGGAGCGCAAGGTGCGCATCCTCGACGTCGACACCCACACCCCGTCGGACATCGACGCGTTCCCTGCCGGATACATCAGTGAGGACGACGACGTCATCGTCGGCCTGCAGACCGACTCCCCGCTCAAGCGCGCCATGATGCCCAACGGCGGCTGGCGCATGGTGGAGCAGGCGATCAAGGAGGCCGGCAAGGAGGTCGACCCCGAGGTCAAGAAGATCTTCACCCGCTACCGCAAGACGCACAATGACGCCGTCTTCGACATCTACACCCCACGTATCCGGGCCGCACGCTCCAGCCACATCATCACCGGCCTGCCCGACGCCTACGGCCGCGGCCGCATCATCGGCGACTACCGCCGGGTGGCGCTGTACGGCGTCGACCGCCTCATCGAGCTCAAGCAGAAGGCCAAGGACGCCGTGGTGGACAAGCCCTTCTCAGAGCACTGGGCGCGTTACCGCGAGGAGCACTCCGAGCAGATCAAGGCCCTGAAGAAGCTCAAGAACATGGCCGCCTCCTACGGCTTTGACATCTCCGGCCCCGCCAAGGACGCGCACGAGGCCGTCCAGTGGACCTACTTCGCCTACCTGGCCTCGGTGAAGTCCCAGGACGGCGCGGCGATGAGCATCGGCCGCCTGTCGGCCTTCCTGGACATCTACTTCGAGCGCGACCTGAAGAACGGCGTGATCGACGAGTCCCGCGCCCAGGAGCTCATCGACAACATGGTCATGAAGCTGCGCATCACCCGCTTCCTGCGCACCACCGACTACGACCAGATCTTCTCCGGCGACCCCTACTGGGCCACCTGGTCGGACGCCGGCTTCGGTGAGGACGGCCGCCCGCTGGTCACCAAGACCTCCTTCCGGCTGCTGCAGACCCTGCGTAACCTCGGTCCCGCCCCCGAGCCGAACATCACCATCTTCTGGAACGAGGACCTGCCCCAGGGGTACAAGGACTTCTGCGCGCTGATCTCCATCACCACCTCCGCCATCCAGTACGAGGCCGACGAGCAGATCCGCGAGCACTGGGGCGACGACGCCGCCATCGCCTGCTGCGTGTCCCCGATGCGGGTGGGCAAGCAGATGCAGTTCTTCGGCGCTCGCGTCAACGCCGCCAAGGCGCTGCTGTATGCCATCAACGGTGGCCGTGACGAGATGACCGGCAAGCAGGTCGTCACCGGCCTGCCCGGTGTTGAGGGCGACGCCCCGCTGGACTTCGACGAGGTCTGGGACAAGTACGAGAAGATGCTCGACTGGGTGGTCGGCACCTACGTCGAGGCGCTGAACATCATCCACTACTGCCACGACCGCTACGCCTACGAGTCCATCGAGATGGCGCTGCACGACTCCGAGATTGTGCGCACCATGGGCTGCGGCATCGCGGGACTGTCCATCGTCGCCGACTCCCTGAGCGCCATCAAGTACGCCAAGGTCACCCCGGTACGCGACGAAACCGGTCTGGTGGTTGACTACGTCACCGAGGGCGATTTCCCGATCTACGGCAACGACGACGACCGCGCGGACGAGATCGCGGCCACCGTGGTACACACCATCATGTCCAAGATCAAGGAGCAGCCCTTCTACCGGGACGCGATCCCGACCCAGTCCGTGCTTACCATCACCTCGAACGTCGTCTACGGCAAGGCGACCGGTTCCTTCCCCTCCGGCCACAAGAAGGGCACGCCCTTCTCCCCGGGCGCCAACCCGGAGAACGGCATGGACACCCACGGCATGGTGGCCTCCATGCTCAGCGTCGGCAAGCTGGACTACAACGACGCCCTTGACGGCATCTCCCTGACCAACACGATCACGCCCCAGGGCCTGGGCCGCACGCTCGACGAGCGCGTGGCCAACCTGGTGGGCATCCTCGACGCCGGCTTCGTTCCCGACGAGGGCGCCGAGGTCTGATTCCGCCGCCCAGGTGGTCGCGAGGCACTAGACCATTCGAATACAAACACCTCACCTCACTCAGAAAGGGGCCTGCTATGGCCACGTACGAAGAGCGCCTGGAGTCCATGAAGGCTCAGCGCGACGACAACGGCGGCGTCAAGGGGCTGTACCACGCGAACATCAACGTGCTGGACCGCTCCACCCTCGAGGACGCCATGGAGCACCCGGAGAACTACCCCAACCTGACGGTTCGTGTCTCCGGCTACGCTGTCAACTTCGTCAAGCTGACGCGGGAGCAGCAGCTTGACGTGCTCAACCGCACCTTCCACGCCGGCGCCTGAACCGCCACCGGTGAGGGACTCAGATGACTGAGACCATCACCCCGAAGCGGACGGGCGGCCGGGACCAGGACTTCCTGGCCCCGGCCGCCC
>NZ_PIZD01000073.1:16440-20128 GCF_010365615.1 Actinomyces sp. 565 | reverse complement strand
GACTCAACCGTCCCAGAAGTGTGGAGACAGCACAGTACCCCTACCGTACGAACCGTCACCACAGGGTACGAATCGTCGACCAGAACGTACGAACCGTCGCCACGAGGTACGAACCGTCGCGCCGGAACGTACGAACCGTCACCACGAGGTACGAACCGTCGACCAGGGCACGCGAATCGCCGGACAGAACACACGAACCGTCGACCAGGGCACAGGCACCGCCACGCCAACCCAACCAGACGCGCATACCTGCCACCAACCGACAAACCGCCAAACCCACAAACCAGAAGAACTCCTATAGGCTTATGGCGCCTTCATCGGCACTCTTCGCCCGACCCAACGCTGTCCACATCGGGAGATCGAGTACTGAGAGGAGGTGGGTGACATGGCTAAGCACAAGCACAGCCATGCCATGAGCCGGGATAACGACAAGGCCCGGATGCTGAGCGCCATATGCAGTGGCATTGCTCAGATCATCCGGGCTATCGCTGTCCTGGTTCTCGCCCTAAGTAGGTCGCTCGGATGAGCTTCCTACCTCGGGGAGCCGCCCGGTTGCAGCCTGGCGGCTCCCCTTCATTATGCGCCGTCCTGCAGAGGTCGGCAAGCCGAACGCGTCACTATGTGCCTATAGCTCGAGCTCACGGCACCCGCACGCCACAAGCGCCGGCGCGCGCCGCCCGTGTCAGGTCGCGTCGGCACGGTTGCTGCCCCAGAGCGCCTGACACCGCCCGAAAGGCCACTGTGTCTCCGGTCATGCCCCCCCGATCGGCTCATCCAATCGGGGGATGCGCCCGGTCCTCGCTGCGGTGAGGATCGGAGCGACGCCATCCTGAAGGAGTCCCCTGATGACCATCGAGATCCTCAGCGCGATAGTCGGCAGTCTCGCCACCGCCGTCATCATCTTCTTCGTTTCCCGACGTCGCTACCGCACTTTTCTTACCTCAATGGCAGCCATGGGCGGCACCATTACCGACGCCGGCCTGCTCAGCACGCTCAAGGCAATAATTCAGACCATGACGACCGCCAGCGCCTGCGCAGCCGTCGGCACCGCACTACTGGTGGCGGCAGGACAGATGCTGAACCCCCTCCAGGTCACCATTACCTGCGCCGTCATCCTGCTGCTGGCAGCCGTGCTCGCCTGGATCTACGGCAGGTACGCGGTGCTTGCTGAGCTGGCCCACATCCGTCACCTGGAACTTCCCTACGGACCGTGGGGGTTGTTCCTGGCCCAAGGACGCTTCCGGCCTACCGCTCCTCGCGCGCAGTCTCCCCTCAACTAAGTACCATTCCCGTCACCCATCCCTCCTCGGGCATTCGCGCCTGCGGGGACGCCGCCCTGCTCGCGGACTCGGCGCTTGTGCCAAGAACCGCACCCGCGCCACCGCGGCTGAGTCGTCCGAGGCGACGGACGCCGCCGCCCAACCACGTGCTCGATACCACTGTGATCCCAGCCGTGATTCACCCGTATCGCACCCACTCCAGAGTTAATGTCATAACCGTCATGTCTGACTCAGGGGCGCTCTCGGCAACCATTGCTAGAGTGACCTACATAACAGCTTGCGTGGCGGAGGGGGTGCATGATGGTGCTGGGCGATGCCATCGCCTCCCTGACAGCACGCGCGTACAGCGGGCTTGCACAACCCCCTGAGCCCATGTCCCGCCGCCGCGTGTACGTCATCATTGGAGCGATCGTCGGGTTGGCGAACCTGATCGGCAACCAGGTTGTCATTCGGGAGGCGCCAAAACCCATTGACGTCGCCTTCATGGTGGCCGCTATGGTGCTCATAACACTCATCCCACTACACCCCGTTCCCGGCGTTTTAGCGTATCTGGTGTGTTGGCTCCTGTTGCTCCTGATACCCTCCGCGAACTTCTCCGACATCACCATCAGCAACCTGGCCTTCCTGTTCTTCCTGGGACGTTTCTTCCCACCATGGCCGGCCTTCTCGGTGCTGCTCACAACGCTTCTCAGCGAGGCCGTGCTATTGATGTCGCTTAGCGCGCCGGGAAACCAAATGGGAAATAGCCTAGGAACACTGTGGTACACAGCGCTTATGGGCGCCCTGCTGGTTCCGCTAGGCGCGCTGGTGCGTTTCATTGAGGCATCCCGCCTGGCCGACGCCGAGCAGGCGGATGCCCAGCTGGAGGAGATGCGCCTGGAGATCGCCCGGGAGATGCACGACCTCGTGGCCTACTCCATGTCCCAGACCGCCCTGCGCGCCCAGCGGGCCGCCGCCGATGCCTCTTACTCGGACCACGCCCGCCATGAGTTCACCGCCATTGAGGCAACCGCCTCAGATGCGCTTCACGAGCTGCGCCTGCTGCTGCGTACTCTGCGCAGCCCCGCCTCGGAGCAAGAGCAGTCCATTTCTACGACCACCGGCCTGGGGAATGCGGTCAGCGACTTGAGCACCGCCGTCGGCGCGATCAGCGCGGACGTGTCCGCAGCCGGATTCGACATTACCTACCGGCACCTGGGTGATGCCGTCCCCACCCGGATTCAGGCCAGCACCCTGTCCCGGGTGGCTCGGGAGATGGGCGCCAACATCATCCGCCACGGCGATCCCCACGCCCCCGTCACCATGACGCTCTCACTGGGCCCAGAGGTGATCCGACTGGTATCCACGAACCGGGTTCGCGACACCAGTGCGCACCTCCCGCGTTCGGGCACCGGAATCCTGGGCATGCGCGAGCGCCTCGCAGCCATCGGAGGCACCCTGACCACGCTGTCCGACAACGGTTCCTGGATGGTCACCGCCACCGTTCCCCTCGCCGACTTCCACCCCATACCCACCGCCCCTGAGAGGAATTCATGATTCACGTCGGCATAGTCGACGACGACGCACTCGTGCGCCGCGCCCTCACCGATCTGCTCACCAACGCGGCCAGTGACGACATCCACGTCAGGTGGGCGGCCGGAGACGGACAGGATGCCCTCGACATCCTGCGCTCCGACACACCCGATGCTCAGGTGCAAGTGCTGTTGGTGGACGTGCAGATGCCACGTCTGGACGGCATCGCGCTAGCGAATATCGTGCACCGCGAGCGCCCCGAGATCGCCATACTCGTACTGACCACCTTCGTAGCCGACTCGGTGATGGACCGGGCCCTCGCCGCCGGCGTACGCGGCTTCATCGCCAAGGAGGACCCGGTGGAGACACTGGCCGCCACCATCCGGCACGTCGCCGCAGGCAACATGGTGCTCTCACCAAGCTCCTCGTCCATCATCACCGGCAGGCCCGAACGAAGCACGGCAGCTGCATCGGCTTCCACAGCACCATCTCAGCCTCAGACCACGGCCAAGACCCTGCCCCCGGGGATCACGCTCTCCCCCAGGGAGGTCGAGGTGCTGACCCTCATGGTGGAGGCCAAGACCAATAAGCAGATCGCTCGCGCCCTGGGCGTAAGCGATGCGACCGTCAAGACGCACGTCTCCGCCCTGATCGCCAAGCTGGGTGTGCAGGACCGCGTCGGGGCCGTCGTCTACGCCCTGCGTGCGGGCCTGGTCTAGAGACTCCCCCAATCGGCCTAGCCATTTGGGCGATACCGTCCGCCATGAAATGGGTAAGCATAGAACCCGTCCTTAGCGACTCATCAACTACAGCCCGTTAACAGATTGGATCCGAATTATGGGCCTCATCGACACCGCAGGCGTCTACGCCGCATACAACCCCTGGATCGTATTCCT
>NZ_PIZD01000073.1:1192-16103 GCF_010365615.1 Actinomyces sp. 565 | reverse complement strand
CCCCCCCCCCCCCCCCCGCCGCTGTATTCTGCCCCGACCTTCCCCCCAAACGCCTGCTCTCCGCCTATCGATCCCCCCAATCGGCCGATTGGCTTCGCTCCCGACGGGAGTGGAATACCTGACGTCACTAGCAACCGCCCGGGCCAGGGTCATCCCGATCACGCCCGAGCTCACCGTCGGCGCACCACTAACGCGTCGATCCTCAAACCGATCCCCGGAGCAACCACATGAATCACAGCGCCAGCCGGTCAACACGCGGCCTAACGGGCTCAACCTCCGCACACATTGGCGGCCGCGACGGCAACCGCCACCGCGGGACCGGTGAGGCGCGATGACCGCACTGCCCCTCACCGATGACCGCACCCGTCACAGCGACGCCCGCACGCCGCTGCTCTCCCTGTGCGACGAGACGGAGATCCAATCCGTTCTGGATCTGCTCTCCTTCATTCAAGAACCGGAGTTGGCCGAGCTGCGCGTGCTGGAGCTCGCCTGCGGCGCCGGTCCTGTCACTTTGCCGATGGCCGCCGCCGGCCACCGCGTACTGGCCACGGACTCCCAGCAGGAACCACTCGACCTGCTGTCTGCGCGCCTGCATGACCTGCAGCCCACCCGCGCTAATCTGGCCTCCCGCGTTGAAGTGCGCCAGGCCGACATGACCGACTTCCTCTTCGACGAGCCTTTCAAGGCCGTGTGCATATCAGCCGGGTCGATCACCGCCCTGGGCCCGGATCAGCGCCGCGCAACCATCCGCCTGGCCGCCGCCCACCTGGCGCCCGGTGGCCGCCTTATTCTCTCCGCCGAGCACGTGCGCCCGGAAGCACCGGCCCACGCCACCTTCACCGCCCGCCCCGGCATCACCCTGACCGAGCGGATCGACCACGCGCACCGCCGTCGGCAGGTCACCCTCGCCCGCGGTAAGGAGACCCGCACCTCAGACCTGTTCCTGGTCACGCCGCATGACCTCCTGCAGGACTTCGCGGAGGCCGGCGTCACAGTCGACTACCGCCACTTCATCCCAGACGCCCGGCGCCCCCACCACACCAACATCGTCTTCGGCACGGTAAAGCTGCACTGAGCGCTGCGCGCCCTCGGCCGGAGGGCGCCCCGACCTGCCCGGTATCACCTGGTATCCCCGCCCGCCCGACGGCGCCTGGGTAAGCTCGCTTTGATGACCGCTGCCCGCCTCCGCCCTGACCGACCGCTCACGCGGCTGCTTGACGGTCTTCCGGCCGCTCTGGCCGTCGTCGTCGGGGCCGCCGCCATGATCGTCTACTCGGTGGGTCAGTGGCGCGCCATGCAGGTGCCCAGCTGGGACCTGGCGATCTTCTCCGAGCTGGCCAAGGCCTACTCACGCCTGGAGGCGCCGGTCGTCCCGATCAAGGGTGAGGGCTACAACCTGTTGGGCGACCACTTCCACCCGCTGCTGGTACTGCTGGGCCCGGTGTGGCGGCTGTTTCCCACCCCGCTGGCACTCCTGGTGGTCCAGGACCTGCTGCTCGCCATTTCCGCCTGGCCCCTGACCCGACTGGCGACCCGCCTGCTGGGCCGTCTGGCCGCAACAGTGCTGGGGCTGTTCTATGTGCTCTCCTGGGGCTTCCAGGGGGCAGTGGCCTCCCAGTTCCACGAGATCGCCTTCGCGGTGCCGCTGCTGGCCTGGGCCGCAGTCGCATTCGTCGAGGGGCGCTGGCGCAGCTGTGCGCTGTGGCTGGCCCCCCTGGTCCTGATCAAGGAGGACCTGGGGCTGACGGTGCTAATGGCGGGTCTGGCCATCGCCCTGCGCGGCTGGCAGGGGGCGGCGCAGCAGCCCACGCACCGCGGGCCGGCCTGGTGGCGGCGCCTGAGCACCGCCCGCCTGGGCGTGTTGGTGGCCCTGTTCGGCGCCGCCGCCTTCCTGCTGACAGTGCTGGTCCTCCTGCCGGCGCTGAGTCCCTCAGGCACCTGGGAGTACGGCCTGACCGGGGGCGGAGGCGCGGACACGAGCCTCATCGCCCGGCTGCTCTCCTCCGAGGTCAAGCTTCAGACCCTCGGAGCGCTGGTGGGCACGGCGGGACTCATTGGGCTCACCTCCCCCTGGATGGCGCTGGTGCTGCCCACCCTCTCCTGGCGCTTCCTGTCCTCCAACGAGTTCTACTGGGGCTGGCAGAACTGGCATTACAACGCGATCCTGATCCCGATTGCGCTGGGTGCCCTGCTCGACGCCGTCGCCCGGCTCCAGGCAGCGCCCGACGCACCGGCCACCGAAGTGCCGGGCACGCCGACCCCGGGCACGCAGCAACCGGACCCGGAGGCACCACACGCGACGCCGGGCTGGTCGGCCGTGCCGATGTGGGCCCGCTGGGCGGCGGCCCTCGGCGTCGTCCTACCACTGGCGACCGGCCTGCTCACGCTCCGTGACCTGCCACTGTGGTCCATAACGCGCTCCGGCTATGGCGCCCCGTCGCCCCGTACTCAGGCGGCCGCGCAGGTCATGGACCTGATACCCGCCGGCGCCAGCGTGGAGACGGACCTGGGCCTGCTGGCCTACCTGGTCCCCGACCACACCGTGTACTGGGTGGGCACCTCCGAGGTCGACACCGACTACGTGGTCGTGGACTCCCTGTCCTCCGCCTGGGGAGGCAACCCGCCCACGGACGCCGCCGCCTGGGCCACCGGCCAGTCGCAAAACGGGGCCGTATACGAGTTGGTGCTGGACGAAGGCGGTTACCAGCTGGCACGCCGGGTCTCCTGAGACCCGGCGGGGCGCGGTGGGCAGAACTCCCCATCGGCACACTGCCCGGCTCGTGGGACGGGCATTCCCCGTAACCTCCCGCTATGTAACAATCCGGGCGTAAGCAAAGCGGTAGTCGAGCGGCCATCCCGGCCCGGAGAGGCGGACATGTCCCTGTTCATGTGGTGCGCCGTCCTCGGCTGCGGCGCCCTGGCGCTCTCGCTACTGCTCGACGGCCTTTTCGACGGCCTGGACGACCTGCTGTTCGACGGCTCCCTGCCGGTGCTCGCCTGTGCTCTGGGCGTGTTCGGCGCCGTCGGCATGGGCGTGCAGGCACTGGCCGGCGAGCGGTTGTCCACGCCGGTGCTGATCGGCGTCCCGCTGGGACTCGCCGTCGTCGCCGGGGCGGTCACGCGCGCCGTGTGGCGGCGACTGCGCCGCTCCATGCCGCGCAACGCCACACCCCTGACGGTCGGCGAGCTGGTTGGCAGTGAAGTGCAGGTGGTGTGGTGGAAGGACGGCCGCGGCGAGGTCATGGCCACCTCCCGCGGGCATCAGGCGACCCTGCCCGCGCGCTCCGACGACGTCCTGCGGACCGGCGCCGTCGCCTGGGTGGTGGACACGACCGCGGATGACACACTCGTCGTCGGCCGGATAGACCCACCCGCCCCCACCGAGCCGGCGTCACGTCCCGTGAATCGTCCGCCTGCTCCCGCCGGCTAGCCGCAGCGGCCGGACGCCGTGAGGCGACCGTCCGCCGCCCCCGACCGCCACGCCTCGTCCTCCAAGCCACAGCAACCACAAGAACCCACGAAAGCAGGCTGAATGCTCTACGCCATCATTGCCGTCATCGTCCTGGCGATTCTGCTGGGTACCTACATGCTCTCCCGAGTCGTCGTCGTGCCCTCCAACCTGACGGGCCTGGTCTCCGGATCCACTCGCAACGGCGAGGTCAAGATCATCCGCCCCGGTGGGCGCGACTTCGTCCTGCCGATCATCCAGTCCATCCAGTACCTGCCCTTCACCCAGAACACCATCGGCTTCCAGGTGACCGCCGAGGACGAGAACAAGATCAACGTCTCCGTCTCCGCCGTCGCCGCCGTGAAGGTCGGCGACTCCGACCAGCAGGTGCGGGCCGCCGCCAAGCGCTTCCTGGGCAAGCCGAACACGGACCAGGCGATCGCCGACTCCTCCCGTGACGCCCTGATCGGCTCGCTGCGCTCCATCATCGGCCACATGACGGTCACCGACCTGATCTCCGACCGCGACGCCCTTCAGCAGAACGTGTTCGACGACGCCAAGTCCGTCATGGCCAACATGGGCCTGGAGATCGATGTGCTGCAGATCTCGGAGATCACCGACGCCTCCGGCTACATCGACTCCCTGGGCGTGCCCGAGCAGCAGCGAGTGGCTAAGGATGCCCGCGTGGCGCGCGCCAACGCCGAGCGGGAGGCCAAGGACGCCGAGGTGTCCTCGCGCCAGCAGATCGCCGAGCGCGAGCGCGACCTGGCGCTGCGCCAGGCTCAGCTCAAGGCGGAGACCGACAAGGCGCAGGCGGAGGCCGACTCCGCCGGCCCGCTGGCCCGCGCCGCCAAGAAGCGGGAGATCGCCGTCATCGAGCAGGAGGCCGCCGAGGCCAAGGCCGCCCTGACCGAGCGTGAGCTGGACTCCACCGTGCGCAAGCCCGCCGACGCCGCCCGCTACCAGCGCGAGCAGGAGGCCGAGGCCGCCAAGGCGGAGTCGATTCGCCGTGCCGAGGCCGAGGCCGAGCGCACCCGGCTGGACGCCGAGGCGCAGGCGCAGGCCACCGTCGCCCGGGCCGAGGCTCAGGCCCGCGCCACCGCCGCGCAGGCGCAGGCCGAGGCCGAGGCCATTGCCGCCCGCGGTCGTGCCGAGGCCGAGGCCGTGCGCGCCGCCGGTGAGGCGGAGGCGAAGGCCATGAGTGACAAGGCCGACGCCCTGGCCAAGTACGGGCGGGCCGCCACCCAGCAGATGATCCTGGACAAGGCGCCGGAGATCGCCCGCGCCCTGGCCGAGCCGCTGGGCAGTGTCAAGGACATGTCGATCATCTCCACCGAGGGCGCCTCCGCGCTGCCCAAGGCGGTGGCCGGCAACGTCGAGCAGCTCGATGCCGTCATGCGCTCGCTGACGGGCACCAGCCTGACCGACATGATGCAGCGCTTCGCCTCCTCCGACGGCGACGACTCCGCGGGGGCCTGACCGCTCACCACCCCCTGCGCCGAGGTCGGTAGACGTTACGTGCCGAGGTCGGTTGATATGGCGGCGGCCGACGCCGCTCAGCCAGCCGTGCCCTTTACCGAGATGCCGCCTAACGCGAGCTCTTGAAGGGCCCGGCGGCAAGCGGCGTCGCCGTCGGCTCTGAAAGACTGCCCTCATGACGTCACTCACCGGCGGTACCGCATCCGGCCAGCGGACCCGCAGCAATCCGCTCATCGTCTCCCTGCTCATCGTGATTGCGATCCTGCTCGCAGTAATTGCGATCATCCTGGCGATGCGGCCCGACCGGTCCGGCGCAGGCGCGTCGGCGACTGGGGAGGCTTCGGCAGCCGATACGGCGCAGACGACGACGGCCCAGGCCGCCGCGCCCTCGCAGACCGACCCCGACCTGCTGGCGATCTTGCACGGGGAAGTCAGGCGTGACCCCGGTGACGTCCAGGCCAAGGGCGACGTCGACGCCCCAGTGGTGATGGTGGTCTACTCCGACTTCGCCTGCCCGTACTGCACCCAGTTCGCGCAAGAGGTGGACCCTGCGCTGGAGGACCTGGTTGAGGACGGTACCCTGCGCGTGGAGTGGCGCGACCTCGCCCAGATCACTGCGACGTCCCCGCTGGCTGCGCAGGCCGGCCTCGCCGCCGGAAAGCAGGGAAAGTTCTGGGAGTTCCACGACGCCGTATACGCCGCCACCGACCCGACTGAGCACCCCGAGTACACCGAGGACTCCCTGGTCGCCTTCGCCAAGCAGGCGGGCGTGCCCGACCTGGGGCAGTTCCGCTCCGACATGACCGCCGCGCAGACCGTGCAGGCGGTCGACGACGCCAAGCAGCACGCCTACGACCTGGGCATCACCGGCACTCCCTTCTTCATCGTCAACGACGCCTATATCTCCGGCTACGTGCCCGCGGACTATATCCGAGCCACCATCCTCGAGCAGGCCGCTGCGGCCGAGTGAGGGGCTTGCGCCCGGGGCGGGCCGATGTGGCCGCGGACGACGGTTGGCCAGTCCCATTGCGCCTGTCACAATAGGCTCATAGATCTCCGCGCGACCGGCACGAGCCGGCGAGGAACAGGGGCGCCGTCGCCCCGTGCGGCAGGTCATTGGAAGACATATCGGACTTTGAGGGAACCAGGAGACTGACTATGGCACTGAGCATCGGCGTCGATGTGGGTGGAACGAAGATCGCCGCAGGCGTCGTCGACGAGGACGGCACTGTACTGGCAACCGTACGGCGCGACTCCCCCGCCACCAGCCGCGAAGCCATTTTCACCACCATCGCGGAAGTAGCCAACGAGCTCGCCTCACGCTACGACGTCGAGGCCATCGGCGTGGGAGCCGCGGGCTTCACCTCCTCGGACCGCAACACCATGGTCTACGGCACCAACCTCGACTGGACCGGCGCTCGCATCGCCGATGAGATCTCCGCCCGCACAGGCAAGAAGGTAGTCGTTGAGAATGACGCCAATGCGGCCGGCTGGGCCGAGGCCCGCTTCGGCGGCGGCGAGGGCGCCAAGAACGTGCTGGTGGTGACGCTGGGAACGGGCGTCGGCGGCGCCGTCATCATCGACGGCCACCTCGTGCGCGGCGCCGCTGGATTCGCCGCGGAGATCGGCCACATCAACGTCGTCCCGGACGGGCGTCCCTGCGGCTGCGGCCAGCGCGGGTGCCTGGAGCGCTACGCCTCCGGCACTGCGCTGGGCGTCAACGGCTGGGAGCTGGCCAAGTTCCGGCCTGACTACGCCGCCCGCATCATTGAGCTCTCCGGCGGCGACCAGAACAGGATATCCGGCAAGGCCGTCACGGCCGCCGCCCGCGAGGGCGACCCGGCCGCCCTGGAGTGCTATGCCCACCTGGGCAGCGCGCTCGGCCTGGGACTGGCCGACCTGTGCGCCGTGCTCGACCCCGAGGTCGTTGTGCTGGCCGGCGGCCTGACCGAGGCCGGCGACATCCTGCTGAACCCGGTCCGCAAGAGCTTCGCCGAGCACCTGACGGCGCGCGCCCACCGCCCCGAGATTCCGATCGTCATCTCCTCCTCGGGCCAGGAGGCTGGGCTCATCGGCGCCGCCGACCTCGCCCGCCAGGACTGATCCGCCTCTGACGTACGCGTTCCCGCCACACGTACGCGTTTTGGAGGTTGCCCCGGTTCTGGCAGTCGGCCGGCTCTGAAACGCGTACGTGAGAGCGGAAGTGGTGCGCGAGACAGGACTTCGTGCGCCGGGCGCCTCAGGCGCGATCGTCCCCTGACTGCCTGCCGGGCACCGGCAGCGTACGCGGCGCCCGGTAGGACCAGTCACGGTCGGCGTCGGTGATTTCGCGCAGCACCCGAGCGGGCACGCCGCCGGCCACCACCATGGGTGGCACATTGGCGTTCACGACGGCGCCCGCGGCGACTACCGAGCCACGACCAATGGTCACGCCCGGCAGGATCGTCACATTCCCGCCGATCCACACGTCGTCCTCAATCACCACCGGGGCGGAGAACTGCTGACCGTGATCGCGCGCCTGCGGATGGATGGGATGACCGGCCGTAGCGATCATCACGCGCGGCCCGAACATCACCCGGTTGCCGATGGTCACCGGGGAGTCGTCGATTATCTGCAGGCCCGCGTTGGCGTACACGGGGGAGCCCACACGGGTATGGATGCCATAGGCGACGTGCAGCGGCGGCTCCACCCACACGTATTCACCGATCTCGCCGAAGATCTCCTCCAAGAGGCGACGGCGCCCGGCTGCGTCGCGCGGGGAGGTGGCGTTGTAGGCGGCGGCCAGCTCCTTGCCGTGGATGCGCTGCTCGGTCAGCGCCTCCAGTCCCGGGCCCTCGTCAAGGTACAGCTCCTGGGCGGCCATACGCCGCCGCACCTCCGCCTCGCGGGGGTCGATTGCGGTGTCCTCGCCCGGACCGTTGTTGCCTTGCGGACTCATATTCGCTCCTTCGCGTCTCGGGTGGATGCGGGCCTACGTGGCTGCGTGGCATCCTCCCGAGTAAACGTAGGCGATCGGCTCGGTGGATGGGCCAGGTTCGCGAGCACCGCAGGTACGGGTCCCGCCGTTCCCGGCAACCGAGTCCTACCCGGCCTGCGGGCTGGTCGTCCCCGGCGCTGGTACCTGCCTCCCGCCGGTCTCGCCCGGCCTGGAGGAGCGGCGTGGGGCATCGCACGCCAACCCGTCTATGAGGTCAGCCTCACCTCAGCTAGTGTTCTAGCTGTTCACTTGCCCGCGACTGAGAGCAAACCGCTGTGACCATAAACCGTAAGTCCTTCCTGCTGGGCGGCCTGGCCTTTCCCGCCGCCGCGTTCCTGGCCGCCTGCAGCTCCGACTCAACCCCCGCGTCCGCGCCCGCCGATGTTGCATCCAACGACGGCGCCACAGCCACGACGCAGGAGATCACCGTCGAGCACGCCTTCGGCACCACCACCATCCCCGCCGGCGCCTCCCGCTTCACCGCAATCGCCTGGGGCAACCACGACGTCGCCCTGGCCCTGGACGTCATGCCCGCCGGCCTGTCGCGCCAGGAATGGGGCGTAGCGGACGGCTCCGGCATGCTGGAGTGGACTAAGCAGAAGGTAGACGAGCAGGTGGCCGCGGGCGCCGCTGAGCCGGCCCTGTTCGACGACACCGACGGCTACGACTTCGAGGCTATCGCCGAGACCGCTCCCGACGTCATCCTGGCCGCCTACTCCGGCCTCAGCCAGGAGGAGTACGACACCCTCACGAAGATCGCCCCCACCATCGCCTACCCGGGAGTGCCCTGGGGGACCAAGTGGCGGGAGATGATCCGCCTGGACTCCCAGGCCATGGGCATGAGTGAGCAGGGCGAGGACCTGGTCACCGACCTGGAGCAGCAAATCGCCGACGCCGTCGGCCAGCACCCGCAGATCGCCGGCAAGTCGGCGGCCTTCTTCTACTTAAGTGAGTCCGACACCTCCACGATCGGCTTCTACACCACCGCCGACCCGCGCACCGCCTTCATGACCGACCTGGGCATGACCATCCCAGCATCCGTGCAAACCGTCTCCGACGCCGACCCGGAGATCTTCTACACTGACGTCTCCAGCGAGAACGCGGACCAGGTGGCGGACGTGGACGTGATGATCATGTACGGGGAGGAGTCCGACCTGGCCGCACTGCAGGCCGACCCCCTGGTGGGCACCATCCCGGCGATCAAGAACGGCGCGGTCGCGTTCGTCGGCAACGGCACCCCGCTGTCGGCATCCACCAACCCCGGCCCACTGTCCATCCCGTGGGGCATCAAGGACTACGTCGCTCTGATCGCCGCCGCCGCTGACAAGGCAGACGCCGCCCGAGCCTGAGCGAACACCAGTGACCGCCCATAGCCAGCTCGCCCCGTCCCGTCCTGGGCCACCGCCGATTACCGCACCCGACTCTCCCGCCGGGCCGGCGCAGGCCCGGTCGTCCCAACGAGGTCACGCCCGTCGGCCGCTCGCGGCCATCGGCCTCCTCCTCATCCTGCTGGCACTCGCGGTCGTCTGCTCGATCGCCTTCGGCGCGCGCGTGGTGGGCATTGACGAGATCCTCAGCGGTCTGGCCGGGCGCGGTGAGTCCCTCGGTGCGCTGGCGGTCGCCGAGCGGGTGCCGCGCACCGCCACCGCCGTGGTCGCGGGCGCGGCGCTGGGGACCTCCGGGGCGCTCATGCAGGCAGTCACCCGCAACCCGATTGCCGATCCGGGCATCCTCGGCATCAATACCGGGGCGTCACTGGCGATCGTCGTCGCCATCGCCTTCGCTCATATCTCCTCCCTGTGGGAGTACCTGTGGGTGGCGATGGCCGGCGCGGGGGCGACCGCCGTCTTCGTTTACGCCATCGGGTCGCTCGGCCCCGGCGGTGCCACACCGGTCAAGCTGGCCCTGGCCGGGGTGGCCACGAGCGCGGCCCTATCCTGCCTGATCAGTGCGATCCTGCTGCCGCGGGCCGAGGGGCTGACCGACTTCCGCTTCTGGCAGGTCGGCTCCCTGGGCCGGGGCACGTGGGCGGCGCTGGCAACAGTCGCGCCGCTGCTCCTGCTCGCCGCCGCCCTGGCTGCCGTCGTCGCCCGGCCGCTCAACTCCCTGGCGCTGGGTGAGGAGATGGCCGTGGGCCTAGGGGTGAAGGTCGGGCGCACCCGCCTGCTGGCCGCGGCCGCGGGCGTGATCGCCTGTGCGACGACGACGGCGCTGGCCGGCCCGATCAGCTTCGTCGGGCTGATGGTGCCGCACACCGTGCGGATGCTCGTCGGTCCCGATAACCGCTGGCTGCTGCCGCTGTCGGCCCTGGGCGGGGCGGCGCTGCTGACCTTCGCTGACGTAGTGGGGCGGGTGATCGCCCGTCCGAGCGAAGTGAGCGTGGGCGTGGTGACCGCCTTTGTGGGTGCCCCGGTACTCATCGCGATTGCCCGCAGCGCAAAGGTGCGTGAGTTGTGAGCGCCCCCGCCGGTACGGCGTCCGCGCCCTCCGCAGCGAGGGATGCTCCGGGAGCGGCTACCGCCCGCCCCATACCCGGCTTCCCCCCAGACGCCCCGGCCCCCGGGTTCACCGCACCTGGCCGACGCCGTCGTCACCGCCGCTACCTGGCGGTCACGGCCGCACTGGCGCTGCTGGTGGCGGCACTGTGGTGGCTGACGGTGCTGTCCGGCCCCACCTGGTACTCCCCCGCCGACGTGATCGCCGTAATCGCGGGCCGCCAGGTGCCGGGGGCTTCCTTCGCCGTCGGCCAGTTGCGGCTTCCGCGCGCCCTGCTGGGGCTGCTGGCGGGAGTGGCATTCGGGATGGCCGGCCGCACCTCGCAGACGATGCTGCGCAATCAGCTGGCCAGTCCGGACATCATCGGCATCACCTCCGGAGCGTCGACTGCGGCGGTGTTCGCGATCCTGGTGCTGGGCTGGTCCGGCATGCGCGTGAACCTGCTGGCGCTGGGCTGTGGCCTGGGCACGGCCTTGGTCATCTACCTGCTGTCAGGGGCGGGCAGCATGCAGGGCGGGCGCCTGATCCTGATCGGCATCGGGGTCTCGGCCATGTTCTCCTCGCTGATTTCCTACATGCAGCTTAAGGCCTCCATCTACAACGTCGCCGACGCCGTGCGCTGGCTGTCGGGGTCGCTGGCCGGTGCGAGCTGGGAGCAGGTGCCGCTTCTGGCCGGCGCCGTCGTCATCCTGGGCGGGGTGCTGCTGTGGATGGGCAGGGACCTGACGACCCTGTCACTGGGCGAGGAGATGGCCACCGCCTTGGGGGTAGCGGTTGGCCGCACCCGGCTGGTGCTCCTGCTGTCCATGGTGGCGCTGGCGGCCTTCGCGACGGCGGCCACCGGCCCGATTGCCTTCGTGGCTTTCCTGGCCGGACCGGTCACCGCCCGCCTGGTGGGCCGCACTGATCGGGCACTGCTGGCGCCGTCGGCGCTTATGGGAGCGGCAATCGTGCTGGGAGCGGACCTGGCAGGTCAGTATTTTTTCCCGACGGCGCTTCCGGTCGGGGTGGTAACCGGGATCGTTGGGGCACCGTATCTGCTGCTTCAAGTAGTCCGTCTCAATCAGGAGGGGGCAGCCGCATGAGTGCAGCGGATGCTCAAGCTCTCGCGCATGCAGCCGTCGCCGGGAGCGCAGCCGCTGAAGGCGATGCGGCGGCAGTCGTCGGCACGGAAACAGCCAGCTCGATGGCGACAGCGCCTCCAGGCGCCGCCGAACCGAGTCGGGCCGTGCCGCGCGCCCTTTCCACGCGGGAGCTGCGCTCCGGGTACGGGCACCGCACCGTCGTCGACGGCGTGGACCTGAACCTCCCCACCGGCGCGATCACGGTGATCGTGGGGGCGAATGCCTGCGGCAAGTCGACCCTGTTGAAGACCATGGCGCGGATTCTGGCGCCGATGTCCGGTTCGGTGCTGCTTGACGGCCGGGATGTCACCACGATTCCGACCAAGCGCCTTGCCACCCGGCTCGGGCTGCTGCCGCAGCAGCCGATAGCGCCGGAGGGGATCGTGGTCGCCGACCTGGTGGGGCGGGCCCGGCACCCGCACCAGGGGCTGTTCCGCTCCGCCTCCGCTACGGACCGGCTCATCGTGGAGGAGGCGCTGGCGGCCACCCGCACCGCGCAGCTGGCCGACCGGAGCGTGGATGAGCTCTCGGGCGGGCAGCGGCAGCGGGTGTGGATCGCCATGGCGCTGGCCCAGCGCACCGACGTGTTGCTGCTGGACGAGCCCACCACCTTCCTGGACCTGACCCACCAGGTGGAGGTGCTGGACCTGCTCACCGACCTGAACCGGGAGCGCGGCACCACCATCGTCATGGTGCTGCATGACATCAACCTGGCCGCCCGCTACGCCGATCACGTGATCGCCATGCGAGAAGGACGGGTAGTGGCCGCAGGGACGCCGGAGCAGGTTGTGAGTCCGGCTCTGATGCGGGAGGTGTTCGGCCTGGACGCCGAGGTGATCACCGATCCGGTCTCGGCCACGCCGCTGGTGCTGCCCAAGGGACGCCACCACGTGGTCGGCGCAGCGGACGCGGGGGCGGCGTCGTGAGCACCGCTACGAGTCCGGTCCCGTTCCGGTTCTTCCCGGTGCGGGTGGAGCGGATTATGGATGTCACCCCGCATCTGCGGCGGGTGACCTTCACCGGGGACGAGCTGGAGGACTTCGGCGATCCCGGCTGGGACCAGCGGATCAAGCTGGTGCTGCCGGCTGCGGACGGGGGTTACGCGCACCTGCCGACGGGGGCGGACTGGTACGACCACTGGCGGGCTCTGCCGACCGACCGGCGCCCGGCGCTGCGCACCTACACCACGCGCAGCGTGCGACTCGCGAGGGGCCGGGACGCAAGCCTCTCCGGTACATCCACCGGGGCCGAGGTTGACGTCGACATGGTGGTGCACGCACCGCTGGGCCCGGCGTCCCGCTGGCTGGGGAGCGCCCGCCCGGGTGCGTCGGCGGTGCTGCTGGGGCCCTCGCGGGCCTGGCTGAGCGCGCAGCCGGCCGGCACGCCTCCCGGCGGGGTGGACTTCTTGCCTCCGGCCGTCACCGGCAGGTTCCTGATCGGCGGGGATGAGACGGCGGCCCCGGCGATCGCCAGGATTCTGGAGCAGCTGCCCGCGTCCGCGCGAGGCATCACCGTAGTCGAGCTGCCTGCGGCGGCCGATGTCGCCTACCTGCCGACGCATCCGGGTATTGAGGTGCGCGCGCTTGCCCGTGACGGGGGCCCGCATGGAGAAAGGCTCGTGGCGGGTGTGAGACGGGCGGCGGCCGAGCTCATCCCGGAGGGACAGCCACAGGAGGTCAAGAAGATCGACGTCGACCGGGAACTGCTGTGGGAGGTTCCGCGCACCGCGCGCGGCGGGGCCGCCCTCATGCGGGCGGACGTGTACGCATGGCTGGCCGGAGAAGCAAGTGCCGTGTGCGCCCTGCGCCGCCACCTGGTCTCCGAGCGGGGCCTGAACCGGCGGGCGGTAGCCTTCATGGGCTACTGGCGCCAAGGCCGGGCCGAGGGCTGAGGTCAAGCAGTCTTCCGTCCAGTCCGCGACTAGCCGCCGCGGGATCCCCTGCCGTGGGAGGAGGGCTGGAAGCCCCAGTGACACCCCAGATCACCGTCGGGAACACCCCGGAGGCTGAGGTTCTGGATACCACAGCCACCCAGGTCCAGGCCATCATCGACCGCCTGCCCGGTTGACTGGCCTGGGTGGTGTCGATAAGGTCACAGTAACGATTTCCTTAGCGTCCGGGTCAGGAGGATTGTTTATGAGCGGCCGGGTCTCACCGGAACAGCCTGGTATGTCGCAGTGGCCACCGGCTCCACAACCGGGGCAGCCGCAGCACACCTGGAGCCGTCCTCTGCGTATCGACATGCGGGAGACCGCTGCCGAGGTTCTGGCGCTGATTGACAGTGATCGGCAGTTCGAGCGGCTGCTGCGGCAGGGACTGACCCCCCAACAGGTGGCTGACCGCACCGGGGAGGATGAGCGCTTCGTCCTGACCGTAAAACGCATGATAGACCGCGGCGAGCCGGTGCGTCCCGAGACCCCGGAGGAGCTGGGCTTCCGGCGCTTCCTGGGGCAGATCAGCAGCCGGGAGATGATGGACCGGCTGCGCACCTGGCCCTACACCTTCGGCCGCATCCGCGACTACGACGACTACGAGCGCGGCTCCTGGGACGAGATACGAAACCTGCGCCGAGACGGTCTGCTGTCCGATCAGGAGTACGCCGAGCTTAAGGCGATCACCGATCCGATGCCCAAGCCGCCCGACGACCCCATGCCCTGGGATGAGGGCTGGAAGCCCCAGTGACACCCCCAACCCGGTACACCGGGAACACCCCGGCGCCGGAGGTTGTAGACGCCACCGCCACCCAGGTCCAGGCCATCATCGACCGCCTGCCCGGTTGACTGGCCTGGGTGGTGTCGATAAGGTCACAGTAACGATTTCCTTAGCGTCCGGGTCAGGAGGATTGTTTATGAGCGGCCGGGTCTCACCGGAACAGCCTGGTATGTCGCAGTGGCCACCGGCTCCACAACCGGGGCAGCCGCAGCACACCTGGAGCCGTCCTCTGCGTATCGACATGCGGGAGACCGCTGCCGAGGTTCTGGCACGGTTTGATCGTGATCGGGAGATTCAGCGGCTGCTGCGGCAGGGACTGACCCCCCAACAGGTGATTGAACGCACCGGCTCCGAACCCAGGTTCGTGGCCCACGTGGGCCAGCAGATGGAGCGGGGGGAGCCGGTGCGTCCCGAGACCCCGGAGGAGCTGGGCTTCCGGCGCTTCCTGGGGCAGATCAGCAGCCGGGAGATGATGGACCGGCTGCGCACCTGGCCCTACACCTTCGGCCGCATCCGCGACTACGACGACTACGAGCGCGGCTCCTGGGATGACATCGACAGTCTGCGCCGAGACGGTCTGCTGTCCGATCAGGAGTACGCCGAGCTTAAGGCGATCACCGATCCGATGCCCAAGCCGCCCGACGACCCCATGCCCTGGGATGAGGGCTGGAAGCCA
>NZ_PIZD01000073.1:0-1182 GCF_010365615.1 Actinomyces sp. 565 | reverse complement strand
TCACCGTCGGGAACACCCCGGAGGCTGAGGTTCTGGATACCACAGCCACCCAGGTCCAGGCCATCATCGACCGCCTGCAACCCGACCATACCCTGCCCGAAGAACCTGCCGAGGGTACGTTCTGGCACCAGCTGCAGGACTCTATCTCCGACGCCTACCTGGCCCTGGCCAGGGAGCACGGCTCGCGCGGGGGCCGGGCGATCATCATGGCCGGCTCCCCGGGGGCCGGCAAGTCCCAGGCCGTCGCCACCACCCGCAAAGTCCTAGGACCGGCCCGCTCCAAGCAGGTAGGGGTGGAGGAGGACGGCTACACCACCATCGACGCCGACGACATCAAGCAGCTCCTCCTGGGCAACCCCGTGCCCGGCCTGGACGTGAGCCCCGAGCTGCTGGCCCATGCCCGCGCCCACTGGGACAACATCATCGCCACCCACGCCGCCGAGCCCCTGGCCGACGGCCGCCCCATAACCCGCGGCGAGCTTGCCACCCTCGTCCACCCCCTGTCCACCGACACCGCCGACCTCGCCCGCAACGACCTGCTGCGCAGGAGATTCGACGTCAAGATCGAAGGCACCCTGATCGGAAGGAACAAGGGCTCCCGCCTGATCCGCGAACTGGAAGCCGCCCGCTACACGCAGGTGACTATTGTGGCTGTGAACACCCCTGAGCACGTGTGCCTCAAGGGCGCCCGGGACCGGTGGGCAGGGCCCCGCTCCCAGGGCGACCCCACCGCTCGCTACACCCCACCCACAGCCGTCACCGCCACCTTCACCACAGGCCCCGGCCACAACCGCACCTGCCGGTGCATCGAGAACGCCCAAGCGACCCACCGGCTCGCCACCACCAGCACCACCCTGACCAACACCGACCTACTAGTCACCCACCGCACCGAATACGGCCCCACCGTCATCGACCACACCGACCGCGACGGAAACACCCACACCTACTCCGCACCACACCCCGTACTCGCCGCCATCAGACCACCACACACACTCCAAGCAGCCACCGCTAAGAGCTCCACCGCCTCCGCCGTGTCAAGACAGCCACCCACCCGTGAGGGCGTACTACGCAACGTCAACACCCCACGCCCCTACACACCAAAATCACCCCGGCCAGGGCGCGGCCTCGAACGCTGATGGTAGTCTCACCAAGGTCACGGTTTGCTAGTCACTCGGGAGGAGA
>NZ_PIZD01000072.1:0-60036 GCF_010365615.1 Actinomyces sp. 565 | reverse complement strand
GCCCTGGTGGTGGGGTGGTGTCGTGGTCGCAGTCGGTGACCGCGAGCGTGCATCCGGTGTGCTGGTATGAGCGCAGTGATACCGGGGCGGAGCGGGTGGAGTGGATCGAGTCGGGGAAGGCCGTTGAGTACCTGCGCTTCATCCATGGCGGCTCCTTGGACGAGTACAAGACTCACTTCCCCGACTACGAGTCCTATGCGGACGATACCGAGGGCCATTGGTATGTCCCGACCTGCTTGGAGCAGTACATGGCTGAGGACGATGACCGCGACTTTGCTGAGATTGAAGATGCCTACATGGCCGAGCATGATCCGGTGTATGTGCCCGCGGGCCAGGCTGCCCCGGAGCCCGAGATAGACGGGGCGACTCTGGCTCAGGCTGCGTGGGATGCGGTGACGATCCCGACCGCCACGATCGGCTACAACCCCATGGTCGGGGACATGCAGGCCACGATCGTGGGTTGGGATACCTGGGTGTGGGCCACCGGCGACACCCCCAAGGAAGTGACCGTGACGGCTACAGCGGGGTCTACTACCGCCACGATCACCGCCACCGCGAAGTGGTTAACGCTCCAGCCCAAGGACGGCACCGCCAAGTGCACCAGCTTCGGGATTCCCTGGAGTGAGGACAACGACGCCAAGGGCACCGACTGCAAGATCATCTTCAACCGCTCCAGCGCCCACTTCAAGGACAACGTCACCCCGGTAGACATCAAAGTGTCCTACGCGATCAACTACACCGCCAGCGACGGTGCCACCGGAACCATGGACACCCACACCACCAGCACAACCACCACCATCCCCGTGGCCGAGATCCAGACCCTCAACACCAGACCCACCACCGAACCATGAGATAGGGCCCACTTAGATCGGGCATACACGCGCGGCTACCCGGGAACAACCAATACAACTGTTCGATCTACAGACCTGAAGGAGTATGAAATGGTCGCCAACCTGAAGCGCCAAGCGCTAGAACGCCTGAGCGAACACACGTCAAGAAAGAACAGAGAACTTGGATTCTCCACGAACTCACCGTTCCTAGACCTGGCTCCGTGGGTGCGTTCGCCGGGGCAGAAGTACAGTTCGGCCATCAATTCGTCCGACACCTGGACGGGCCCGCTGGCGAACACCTCCGCCGAAGACACCGAGACCGACATTGACGCGGTCGACAAGATTTTCAGCGATCTGTTGGACGCGATAAACGCGGAGAAAAACTCGCTGCTTGAAGACATCGACGAAACCGACACCAACGCGTATTGGCCATACAAGAGCCAACAACAATAACAGCACTGCCGGCAACCGGGAAATCAGGGAGAAAGGCCCCACGTTATGGCCGTATTGTATTTGAATCCGGACAAGTTGGCAACCGCAATCCAGGATCTGCGCGACTTCGCCGACGATTGCTCTTCCGCCATAACCAGCATAAACAACAAATGCACAGACGAGCACAACCCCATCGATATTACCGACTTCCGAATCAGCGCCAACAACGCAATTGGCGCCGTCAACGCCAGGGCCGACCAACTGGCGAAGGCCAAAGACGCGATCGTGGCGGTCAACGACTCCGGCGTCGGCAGTATGACCGCCGACGGGGGCATCAGCTGTGAAGTCCCGGACGGCACCGTCATCAACACTGTTGCGGACTTGACGGCCTGGTCGCATGCCACTATCGACGCCCACGATCTGCAAGCCATTATCGACGGCTCGCCTGGTTTTCAATCCAATGGTCGTACCTATGACCAGGTCATCGCTGCCATACGGGAGCGCTCTGGCGATCCCGCCTATGCAGCCGCACTGGTTAACGCACTCGGCCCGGAAAATCTCACCAGCCTGCCGTTTGAGGTCCAGGAGCACTACACCGTCAGCGATGACACAGGTAAGCATGACCTGAAACCGGAGGCCAGCACGGAGCTGGCTGAACTGCTTGGCACTGTACTGGCCTCGGCCTCGACTACGTGGGACAACCAGACCTGCGAGTCTATGGCAACCATCATCAAGGAGTCCGTCGATGACAAGGGCGAGTGGGGGCGCATCACCGTACTGAACGCCATGCTCGGAGGACACGACGCCGACTCCAACCATGTCAATGATCTGGAGTTCAACAGCGCCTTCCTCACTGCCCTGGCAAACAGCCTAGACGACATCGACTGGAACGCCATCAAATCCCGCGCAGAACGCGCCACCGACCCCAACACCGACAGCTACACCGCCCGCTATGACAAGAAGGACCTCGGCCCCTACCTGGGAGGCCAGTCCTTCGACCCCCTTGCCGGGGTGCTGGATGCCATGGGCAACAATCCCCGGGCCGCCCTCGACTACCTCGCCAAGGCGTCCGAAAGCGGCGACGGGGCGGACATGACACTGCTAGAGGAGCTGTCCAAGCGCGACTGGGATGAGCAGGGATTCGCAGGCTTCACCGCAGCCTTGGCCGCAGCCTCCAGCCAACGTCCCTCGGATGATCCGACCACACGCAGGCGCGCCGACAACGTGGCCGGATACGGCATCCATTATCTGGTCGCCAACACAGATGAGGAAATCTACAACGACGACGCAAAGGCCCGCATCGGCGTACTTCTGGCGAACTGCCCCGCAGAACTCACTAGCGCCTGGGTTGGGGAGGATGCGCCCGGCGACCCAGATAGGCGTAAGGAATTGCCGGAAGCATCGGTGGACGACATTAATAAGCTGACTTATAGAGTCTCAGACTCTACAGACGCTGTCGCTACTATTGCAGCCCAACTCGGCGAGTACGCAAATAATCGAGCTCAACATAGAATCGAAGAGAATACAGGAGACCCCGACGCCCAAATCCTAGCAATTAACAACGCGTACCGGGACGTCAGCAAAGCGGTAGGTACCTTGGCGGGGATGGCCGACAGTAAAGCGGATGCCCTTAATGTCGATTCGTCCTCCAAGGCGGCCGCACACAGTCAGGCCGCTAAAACCGCAATAAGTGTGCTGACCACAGTGGCGGGAGCAGGATTAGGGTCGGTGCTACCAGGAGGAACAGCAGGAGGCGCAAAAACCGGGTTAACTATAGCAAACACGGTCTTGAGTCCCCTAGTGAATTTCGATGCCGATCAGGTTGAGTCAGCAGCTCCTGAGAGTTTGAAGGAAAACATGTGGGCGGCGGCCGTCCAGGACGCGGCTAACGCGGGCCTACTAAACCCCGACGACTACACCATTGATACCTCTGATTCTGGCGTGCCATACTCTTGGATGGTGTCCAATGAGGACGGTAGTCGCGGTATCGATATATCGGCTGCAGGCGAAGACGTCGATGTGCCTGGGCAGATGCGTGCATGGTCTCGTAGAGCAGTAACCATAACCAACGACCCCATGTTTGATAAGGTCACCGATGACTTTGATGAGAGTTATACGTCCGGTTATGATTCCGGGAGTAAGTACGGTGGCTGATGGGTGTGTGCCGGTCGGCCACGACTGGTTTGTGCGCGGTTGCGGTCGCCGTTTCCGTCTTGGGGCGGCTGCGGTGGTGCTTGCAGCTGGGCTGGTGGCGTCGGGGTGTGCTGCCGGCACGGGCGCGGTGACGGGGGCGTCTGGGACTTCCGTCTCCGCTGATGCCGCGGACATGGTTTCCTCTGGTGGGCGGGCGGCGCAGGAGCTCTCGGACGCGGCCCGCGGCACCGGCACCGGGGGTGTCGGGGTGGGGGACCTGGTTCAGGCCGCCGCACCGCATGCCTCTGACCCGGTGTGGGCCAATGACTTCATCACCGCCCTGGGGCCAGACAACCTGGCCGGCCTGCCCCTGGCCGGCGCCGTTCCCGACGGCCAGGCACTCGCCCGCCTGCTCGGCCGGATCCTCGCTGCGGCATCCACCACCTGGGACGAAACCACCCGCGAGTCCGTAGCCGCCGTCATCGCCGGATCCGTAGCGGACAAGGGCCAGTGGGGGCGCATCACCGCCCTCAACGCGATCTTGACGGCCCCCACCAGCACGCAAGCCGACACCACTGGCACCCAGCCAGTCGGCACCGTCGGCGGTAAGGAGGCCGGCAGCGCCGCAGGCGCCGGCGGCGGGTTCGCCCCCGGGTTCCTGACCGCCCTGGCCGACGAGCTGGCGGGCATAGACCCCGACACGATCCACCGCTACCGCGGCTACGCCAACACCAGCTACCCCGACCTGGCCCCCCTCGGCAAACGGGCCATCGGCGGCTACCTGACCGGCTACTCCTTCGACCCCCTGACCGGAGTACTGGAAGCCATCGCCGCACACCCCCAAACCACCCTGCACTACCTCACCAGCACCCCCGCCAGCGGCGGCGGGCCGCGCCTGGAGCAGCTGTCCCAGCGCCAGTGGGACCAGGCCGGCCTGGCCGCCTACACCACCGCCATCGCCGCAGCCACAACCCTGCGCACCAGCACCAACACCGATGTCCGACACCGGGCCGACCAGCTCGCCGGCCAAGCCATAACGTATCTGGCCACCAGCACCACCGAGGACCACTACACCCCCGCCACCGAAACCGCCATCGCCAACCTGCTGGCCAACAGCCCCGCCGAGGTCACCTGCGCCTTGAACCACAACAACCCCGACAGGTCCTGGCGAACCCCCACCTGCGACCAGAACAACAACTGGTTCGAGCACCTGCTGGCCGACGACGAGCCCATCAACCCCGCCCCAATCACCACCCTGGCCTGGCGCATTACCGACACCCCCGAAACCACCAGCACCATCGCCAAAGCCATAGCCCACCACGCACACACCCAAGCACAAACCAACCTCAACACCACCACCAGCCCCACACCCGGCACCGCCAATGACGACTACGACCCAAGAGTCGACGCCATCAACATCCCCTACCAACGAGCCGTCTACGCCATCAGCTACCTCGCCGGCCTCACCGAGAACAAGACCGGCACCAGCACCTACAACCACGCCCTCATCACCGGCCACACCACAGACGAAAACCAACTATTCGCCATGGCCGTCCAGGACGCCGCTAACGCCGACCTGCTGGACCCCGAGGACTACACCATCACCGGCTACAACGACTACACCGGTAAAAGGGCGAAGACCTTCACTTGGATCGTCACCAGACCCGACGGCACCCACACCATCGACCTATCAAAAGCCGACGACCCCACCATGGCCGCGGACGAAGTGGACGCGTGGGTCGACATGGTCCAAACCGGTATCGGCGACTACGTGTTCAAAGACATCACCGACGACTTCGGCAACGGCTACATGCATGGTCACCGATCCGGGAGCGCTTACACTGCGGAATCATGACCGCTCAGGCCCGCATAAGCCAAGAGGCTGTCATTCCGACCGTTCAATCGCCCCGCTGCGATTCCGCCACAATGGCCGCAGCGGCATCATAGGCGGCCCGCACCTGCGGCTGCGGCTCGGCGGTCAGGTGCTCGACCGGGCCGAGTTCCCACGTGGGCGGCTCCTCGCCCCCGGCGAGCACCCAGGCCGCCTGCTTGGCGGCGCCGTTGGCTACGTACTCGCCGGGCTCGGGCACGTCCACCGGTACGCCGAGCACGGCCGGGGCGAGCTCCCGGGCACAGGCCCACTTCACTCCCCCGCCCACGAGCGTGACGGCGTCGACCTCAACCGCCTGGCCGCGCACGGCGTCGACGCACGCCCCCATCAGGCACAGCAGCCCCTCGACGGCGGCGCGCGCATAGTTCGCGGGAGTCAGCGAAGTCAGCGTCATGCCGGTGAGCATGCCGGTGGCCTCCGGCAGATTCGGGGTGCGCTCCCCCTCCAGGTACGGCACGTGCACCAGCCCGGCGGCACCCGGCTCGGCAGACAATGCGAGCCGGTCGAACTCGTCGTACGAGACTCCCAGCACCTGCTTGGCGGCATCCAGGATGCGGGCGGCATTCAGCGTGCAGGCCAACGGCAGGAAGGCCCCGGTGGCGTCGGCAAAACCGGTGACCAGCCCGGAGGCGTCGTGGGTGGGAGTTGCCGAGACCGCGGCAACCACGCCGGAGGTACCCAGGGACACGCTGGTAGCGCCCGGGCGCAGGCCGAGTCCGAGGGCGGCGCCGGCATTGTCGCCGCAGCCGGGACCGAGCACCAGGTGGCTCAGATCCCGCTCGCCGCCAGACGGCGCGGTGAAGACCCCGCCGCGGCCGGCCTCCTCGTGTGGGCCGACTACGCGCGGCAATACGATTCCGGCGACTTCATCCTCACTGCGGCGCAGGGCGAGCGCGAGCAGATCGCGGCGATAGTTGTTGTCCACGGAGTCGAAGTAGCCCGTGCCCGAGGCGTCGGAGCGGTCGGTGACCAGGGTGTCCAGCGAGGTGGCGCCGGACAGCTTCCAGGTGAGCCAGTCGTGCGGCAGGCAGATGGCTGCGATGCGGGCGGCATTCTCGGGCTCGTGGTCGGCCAGCCAGCGCAGCTTGGTGATGGTGAGGGAGGCCACGAGCACCGAGCCGACGGCGTCGGCCCAGGCCTTGGCCCCGGCGGCTTCGTCGCCGTCGCCGAGCTCGCGGATCAGGTCGCGGGCGGCGCCGGCGCTGCGGGTGTCGTTCCACAGGAGGGCGGGGCGGATCACCTCGCCGTCGGCGTCGAGCACCACCATGCCGTGCTGCTGGCCGCCCACGCTCAGGGCGGCAACGTCGTCAAGCCCGCCGACGGCGTCGATCACCTCATTGAGCGCGGCCCACCAGTGATCGGGGTGGACCTCGGAGCCGTCCGGGTGCGAGGCCTTCGCCTCACGGACCAGGGCGCCGGTGGCGGCGTCACGGACGACGAGCTTGCAGGACTGCGTCGAGGAGTCGACGCCGGCGACGAGAGGCATGAATTTCCTTCCGCGTTGAAGGCCGGCCGGCCGTGGACGGTTGCCCAGCCCACGGCCGACCACTGATTGATCTTCGGATTCGGTTGGATTGTTGGTACGAGCGGCGGTCAGCTGATGAGGTGCTGAACAGCCTTCTCGTGCAGGTTGACGAAGTGGTAATCGCGTGCGGCGGCGGCCTCGGCGTCGAAGTCCTCGTAGGCGCTGCGGTCGGCGAGCAGGTCGGCGATCGTCTCCCCCTCGGCCAGGGTCGGCTCAGCCAGCTCGTAGATGCCGGAAAGCTTCAGGGCCTCCTGGGCCTCCGGGTCGGCGCGGAAGGCGCGGGCCTTGTCCGCCAGCTGGATGAACATCTCCATGTTGGCGGCCGCGGACTCCCACACGCCCTCAATGCCGTCGGTGCGAGAGGGCTTGTAGTCGAAGTGGATCGGCCCGTCGTAGCGGGGGCCGCCGCTGGGGAAGCCGTTGACCAGCAGGTCCACGGTGAAGAAGGCACTGAGCAGGTCGCCGTGCCCGAAGACCAGGTCCTGGTCATACTTCAGGCCCTTCTGGCCGTTGAGGTCGATGTGGAAGAGCTTGCCGGCGTTCAGCGCCTGCGCCAGGGCGTGGGTGTAGTTCAGGCCCGCCATCTGCTCGTGGCCCACCTCGGGGTTCAGGCCGACGACGTCGCCGTTGTCCAGCTCGGCGATCAGCGCCAGGGCGTGGCCGACGGTGGGCAGGAAGATGTCACCGCGGGGCTCGTTCGGCTTCGGCTCCAGGCCGATGCGCAGGTTGTAGCCCTGGTCCTTGATGTACTGGGCGACCGTGTCCAGGCCCTCCTTGTAGCGGTCGAAGACGGCGCCCAGGTCCTTGGAGGAGTCGTACTCAGCACCCTCGCGGCCACCCCACATGACGAAGGTGGTGGCGCCGAGCTCGGCCGCCAGGTCCACGTTGCGCAGGATCTTGCGCAGGCCGAAGCGGCGGATGGAGCGGTCGTTGTTGGTCAGGCCACCGTCCTTGAAGATCGGGTGGGTGAAGGTGTTGGTGGTGACCATCTCGATGGTCAGGCCCGTGGCGTCCACCGTGTCCTTGAGCTTACTGACGATCTTCGCCCGCTCGGCGTCGGTGGCGTCGAAGGGGAAGACGTCATTGTCGTGGAAAGTGATGCCCCAGGCGCCAAGTTCGGCGAGCTTCTCGGCATACTCCCAGGGCTTGAGCGCGGTGCGGGTGGTGTCCCCAAAGGGGTCGGCCGCCAGCCAGCCGACGGTCCACAGGCCGAATGAGAACTTGTCTTCCTTGGTGGGCTTACGAACCATGGTTCCTCCTCGAGCCGGATTTGTTCGCTGACGCAACTATGGCACAGCCGTGCGGTATGGTCAAGGCGTGTCTCGAGCCAACACGACGTCGGAGTCGCCCCCCTCCCTCACCTCCCGCACCCAAGCGCCGGCCGCGCCTATCTCGGCCCGGCAGTCCAGCTTGCGCACCGCCAACCTCGCGCTGCTGGCCGGCCACGTGTTCGCCGCTCCCGAGCCCGTCTCGCGCGCCGACGTCGCCGCCGCAACCGGCATGACCCGCTCCACCGCCTCACGGCTGGCCGATGACCTCGTCGCCGCCGGCATCCTCACCGAGCTGGATCCGTCGCCCGCATCCGGCCCCGGCCGGCCGGCCGTGCCGCTGGCGCCCGCTCGGGGCACCTTCGTGGCCGTCGGCCTGGAAGTGAATGTCTCGCGCATGGCGGTGCGGGCGATAGACCTGTCAGGCCAGGTACTGGCCGAACGAGTGGTGCTGGATGACCTGGAGGCCTCCGACCCGGCGCGGGTGCTCCCCCGCCTGGCGGAGCTGGCCACGGATGTGTTGGCCCTCGACGCCGTAAGGCATGCGCGCAAGGTTGGTGCAGCGATCGCACTACCCGGACTGGTTTCGCACGAGACCCTGCTGCGCGCCCCCAACCTGGGGTGGGAGCGGATCGATCCGCGGCGATACCTGGCGGCGGCGCTCGAAGCCGACGGCCTGGTGCTGCGCCTGGGCAATGAGGCGAATTTCGGTGCCCTCACCGCGGGCCGCACCCGCCCCGCAGCACCTCATTCAGACCCGTCTTACATTTACCTCTCCGGCGAGAACGGCATCGGAGCCGGGATCGTGCGCGACGGGCAAGTCATGTTGGGCGCCTCAGGTTTCGCCGGGGAGATCGGCCATATTCAGGTTGATCCCACCGGGCCACTGTGCACCTGCGGCAACCGCGGCTGCGTGGAGCGCTACGCGGGGCGCCGCCTTATTCTGGCTGCCGCTGGCCTTGACGAGGCCGCGGCGCCGGAAGAGCTGGTAACCGCATGGGAGTCCGCGGCTCCCGCCGCGCGGCAGGCCGTCACCCGGGCCGCGCAGGCGCTCGGCGTCGGGCTGAGCGCCGCCATCAACGTCCTGGACATCCCCACCGTGATCCTGGGCGGGCACCTCGCCCCACTGGCCGAGATCCTGCGCCCTGAATTGGAGGCGGAGCTACGGCAGCGCGTGCTGTCATCCCGGTGGTCCGTACCCCAGGTGATCACGACCTCCCAGGACCAGACGCCAGCCGTAACCGGCGCGGCCTGGTCGCTGCTGGAGGAGGTTGTCGCCGACCCCGCGACCTGGATCTGACCATCCGCCTCCTCTACCCCAACAGCCCCCTCCCCTCACCGAAATCGGCACTAGTTACGTACCGAGATCGGCAGATATGACGTACGGGCCACCCGTATAGGATTGCCCACGTGGGCGAGGACGGCACGCGGGGCGACGTCGAGCTGCTGCTGCGGGTGGCGCGGTTGTACTACGAGCAGCACCTCACCCAGGCTGACATCGCCCGCGAGATCGGCTATTCGCGCCCCAGCGTCTCGCGCCTGCTAAACCGCGCCCGCGAGCAGGGCATCGTGCACATCACGATCTCCCACCCCTTGGAGCACATTCTCTCGGTGGAGAAGCGCCTGCGCGAGAGACTGCCGCTCAGGGCAGTCCGAGTCGCCGAGGCCAACGGGACCGACGTGATCGGTGCCGTCGGACAGGCCGCCGCCGAGCTGCTAATCGACTCGGTCGCAAACGGGCAGGTCGTCGCCGTCGGCAACGGGCGCTCAATCCAGGCCGCCGCCCAGCGCATCCCGCAGATCCCGCGAGTGGACTGCACCATAGTCCAACTGCTCGGCTCGATCCCCGGCGGCCTGCCCTCCTGGGGCCGGGATGCGCCGACCATCTGCACCCGCATCGCCAGCCAGCTGGGCGCGAAGGTGTCCCGTATGCCGGTGCCACTGATCGTCGACAATCCCTCACTGCTGCGGCCACTCATGCGCGAGGAGAAGGTGGCCACCACCCTGGCACTGGCAGCCCGTGCAGATGTGGCACTCGTCGGCGTGGCCGGGGTGGAGGCGAAGGGCGCGGGCAACATCCTGGCCGAGTACCTCACCCCGGACGTGCGCGAGGCCATTCGTACGGGTGGAGCGGTGGGGCACATCCTTGACCACCATTACGACGCCGCCGGAAACCCCGTTCCCACTCCGCTGACACCGCGCACCCTGGCGCTACCGCTGGACGAGCTGCGGCGCATCCCGCTGGTCATTGGAGCGGCCGGCGGTGAGGACAAGGTGGAGGCGATCGTCGGCGCCATCCGGGGCGGCATCCTGAGCGCGTTGGCCACCGACTACCAGACCGCCCTGTCAATCCTCGACATGCTCTGAAACTGGTGGCCACCCGGCGTACCGGGCCCGGAGAGGGATGAAGAGCAAGCAAAAGGCCCAGATCTGGCGGACGGCCATTGAAACTGTTCCGCCGATGATCTGGGCCCTCGCGGCTCTGCTCAGCGTCCTGCTAGGCCGCTGAGATCAACATCCCGGATGTCTCCGGGGAGTCGGGCGGTTACCGCCGCTCGGCTCCCCACAATGGTCTCACATCGCAAGCCATCGGCGCCAGCCTTCTTCACCGGCCGCCGCCCCCGCTAATCCGTTTCCGCCTGCGCAACCGCGGCACGCTTGCGGTGGTAGAGCAGGTAGGCACCCACGCGTGCGCGCAGGCTCGGGCGCACTTCCTGCGGCCAGCGGCGGGCGACGTAGGAGACGGCGTCATCCACCTCCAGCCGCTGCGTGGAATTGCCCACGCGGACCCATAGTTCGGTACCGCCATTGCCCTTGGGACCCTTGAGGTACACGGGCACGGGCGAGGGCGGCACCGTCACCCGGCATACCTCACCGGCCCCGTCCGCGGCCGCCGCGAAGTCCAGACGCGGCAGCGCCGCGGCGTTCGTCCCCAACCGCACTCGCCACAGGCTGCGCAGGAAGAGCTCGAAGCGGTCGGCGTCGGGCTGACGCAGGGTGGCGTAGTCCGGGTCCAGGCCGATCAGCCGCCCGTCGTCGTCGACGCCCAGCAGCAGGGTCCCGCCCCGGGAGTTGAGGAAGGCGGCCACGGTCTTGGCCACAACCGTCTCCATGGCGTCGTCGCGCTTGCCGGTGTGCATGTTGACTCGGGCGGAGGATTTCAGCTCCAGACGCTCCGACTCGCCCCGCCGGGCCACCTCGGCGATCGGGTCCAACGGCGGCTCGTGCTGGATGCGGGTTATGACCAGCGCGGTCAGTCCCACCACGATCACGGCGACGACGACGGCGGAGGCCAGCATCCGCGGCGCCCATAAGTAGTCCTCGTTGAACAGCCACGCGCCCCCGGCGAACCCGGCCCACAGGCCGATCAGAGCGGTGAGGGTGGCGGTGGATGTGGAGATACGTGCCCGCCGCCGCACCAGGTGGGAGGCGAAACGGCCGGCCAGGTAGGCCACGAGCAGCGCCGCCGGCTGAATAAGGACGGCGAACAGTAGCACCGGGCTGCGCGGCGCCGGCGGGAGCGCGGTGGAGTTGAGCGGCAGGACGCTAAGCAGGCCTGTGAACGAGACGGGCATGGTGCCCCAGCGTAGGGCAGTACGCTCAGCCGCGATCCCGCAGGTGCCGAGCCAGCAGCGTCAGGTCGGCGGGACTCAACCGGTCCGCGGCGTTCAGGTGGTGCCAGAACGGGTACGGCAAGCCGGTTGCGCTGACCTGTTCCAGCCGCTCCATCTCCTCAGCAGTGAGCGCCAAGTCGGCAGCACCGAGATTCTGCTGCAACTGCTGCTCATTGCGCGCCCCCACGATCACCGAGGTGACCGCCGACTTGGCCAGAACGTAGGCAAGAGCCACCTGACTGGGTGCGACGCCGTGCCCGTCGGCGATCGCCACGAGTTCCTCGACGATGTCGTAGAGGACTTCGACGTCATACACCGGCGGCTCGTCCCAGCCCTCCACGTGGCGGCTGCCGACGGGCGCGTCGACTCCGCGGCGGTACTTGCCGGTCAGCAGCCCGCCTGCCAGCGGGCTCCACACCAGGATGCCTATGCCCTGGTCCACCGCGGCGGGTACGATCTCGTGCTCGATATCCCGGGTCTGTACGGAGTAGTGCACCTGGTTGCTGACGAACGGGGTCAGGCCGTGACGGTCGGCGGTCCACAGGGACTTCATCATGTGCCAGGCCGCATAGTTGGAGCAGCCGATGTAGCGCACCTTGCCCGCGTGCACCAGATCGTCCAGGGCGGTAAGCGTCTCCTCCAGGGGCGTGACCCCGTCCCACTCGTGCACCTGGTAGAGGTCGATGTGGTCAGTGCCCAGGCGGCGCAGGCTCGCCTCCACGCTGCGCATGATGTGGTGCCGGGAAAGGCCGGCGTCATTGGGGCCCTCCCCCATGGGCATCCGCACCTTGGTGGCGATCAGGACGTCCTCGCGGTCCGCGCCGAGCGCCTTGCCGAGGATCTCCTCGGACAGTCCGGCGGAGTACATGTCGGCGGTGTCGAAGAGGTTCACTCCGGCGTCGCGTGCGATGTCGATTTGCCGACGCGCTCCGTCCACATCAATCTGACCCACCGTGCGCGCGAACCCGGTGCCGCCAAAACCCATGGTGCCCAGGGTGATGGTCGAGACCCGTAGGCCGCTTTTGCCAAGCTGTCTGTATTCCATGACACATACGGTACGACTCGATCTGCGGGGGCGGAAGGGGCTCTCGGCACCTCCCACCCCCGTGGATCCGCGACCCTCAGGCCGCCCAGGCGGCCAGCCCCTCGAAGATGAGGCGGCCGACGACGGAGCCGCCGTCGAGCACCCCAATGCTGCGGGAGGCGGAGTATGCGGCGCGTCCGTGCACGGCCTCCATCTCCCGGGTGGACTCCGATCCCTGGGCGGCCGCCTCGGCGGCGCGCCGCAGCAGCTCGCTCAAAGCGGTCTCACCTCCGGCGACGGCGCCCTCGGTGAGCGCCGTCGTCCCGGGCACGAGCGCGTCCAGGATGGTCTTCTCCCCCGGCTTGGACTCGGCCTTGTCCATGATGGCCTCCACGCCCGCCTGCAGGGCCTGCGCGGCAGTGACGACGTCGGCCTCGGTCTTGCCGCGCAGCGCTCGTGCCATACCCATCATCCCGAAGCTGAGGATGGTTCCCAGTGACGACGGCGCCGCGCCGTTGAAGGCCTTGGCCGCCCCGCGCAGGAGCTGCCCGAGGTCGGTCTGCTCCTGGGCGGCCAGGTACTCGGCCAGTGCCCGGAAGCCGTCCTCCATGGAGATACCCAGGTCGCCGTCCCCACTGACCTGATCCAGGGACACCAGGTAGTCCCGGTTGGTGGCCATCAGGACGCTGATTTCACCGGCGATTGCCGCAAGTGACTCACGGTTCAGCATGTGGGCCTCACTTGTTGGAGTTGGTGTAGAAGGGCGTGGTGGCCGGGGCGCGCAGCAGTTCCTTCAGCTCGGCGTCGAGCTTGAACACGGACACTGACAGCCCGGCCATCTCCATGGAGGTGGCGAACTCGCCCACATGGGGCATGACTACCGTGACTCCGCGTTCGGCCAGCAGGGCGTGCACGGAGCGGTACACGATTAGTTGTTCCTCCAGCGGTGTGCCACCCAGGCCGTTGATCATCACCGAGACCTCGTCCCCGGCATCCAGCGGCATGTCAGCCGCGATGGTCTCCAGGATGAGGCGGGCGATCTCCTCGGCGGTCATCATGGGGCGCACCTCGATGCCGGCCTCCCCGTGGATGCCCATGCCGATCTCGATCTGCCCCTCCTGGATGGTGAAGGTCGGCTCACCGACCTTGGGGACAATGCACGGTGATAGTGCCACACCCATGGTGCGGATGTTGTCCAGGGCGCGGGCGGTGACGGCGGTGACCTCATCGAGTGTCATCATCTTCTCGGCGGCGGCCCCGGCGATCTTGAACGCGTAGACCAGCCCGGCCACGCCCCGCCGCTTGTCGGCGCGCTCCTTCGGAGAGCTGGCGACGTCGTCGCGGCCGAGCAGCTGCCGGGTCTCGATATCGTCGAACTCGACGTCCTCGCAGGCCATGCGGAAGTTGAAGACGTCGCCGTTGTAGTTGCCGTACAGGCACAGGACGCCGGCGCCGCGGTCGCAGGCGCGGATCATGTCGGCCATCTTCTCGGCGGCCGGTGAGGCGAAGACCTCCCCGACGGCGCATCCGTCAAGCATGCCCTGCCCGACGTAGCCGAGGAACAGGGGCAGGTGCCCGCTGCCGCCGGCGGTGACGACGCCGACCTTGCCCTCCGGCGCCGGGTAGCGTGAGACGAGCACCCGGAAGTCGCCGTCGAGCAGGGCGACACGGTCGCCGTAGGCCGCTTCGATGCCCTCCATGGTGTCGCGGACGAAGCTGTCCGCGCTGTTGAGTATCTTCTTCATGCTTGCCTCCCAGAGTTCTACGTGCCGTCTCAGTGCTGGTTGGGGAAGGTGATCTCCGCCGGATACGCCCACTTCTGGAGCTCCTCGGTGGCGAAGGACTCGGGCTCGACGCCGCCGTTGGCCGTGAGCGCCTGGTGGTAGAGCTGGGCGAGCTCCTCGATGTAGGCGGCCTTGAGGTAGGCCTCGTACAGGTTGCGGGAGTCGACGGCGACGGCGCCGTGCTTCTCCAGCAGCACGCAGTCGGCCTCGCGCACGGCCTGACGCACCGAGGCGGCCAGCTCGGGGGTGCCGGGGCGGCCGTACGGGGCCACGGGAATGCGCGCCCGGCTCAGCCCCAGGTTGGCGACCTCGTAGACGATGGCGGGGATCGGCTTGTTCAGCAGCGCGAAGGAGGTGGCGTAGGCCGAGTGGGTGTGCACGATGGCCACCAGCTCGGGACGCTCCTTGTAGATCTCCAGGTGCATGAGCACCTCGCTGGTGGGTCGCAGGCCGGATTCGTTCTCGACGACGTGGGCGTCGAGGTCCATGACCACCACGTCGCGCGGGGTCAAAAGGTCACGGTCCAGGGAAGTGGGCGAGGCGACCAGCAGGCCGGTTTCGGCGTCGCGGATGGAGAAGTTGCCGGACTTGTGCTTGCACAGCCCGTCGTGCTGCGCCCGCTTGGCGATCTCGCACAGTTCCTTCTTCAGGGTTTCAAGCATGAGTGTTCTACTTTCTGGTTTCGATGGATTCTCGGGTGTTGATCAGGGCCGCGGCGGCGGTGGGTCACCGCCGTCGCCTGGGTCAGTCACCTCAGACGGTGACTCCGGCCTCGACGGCGGCCGCGCGCGCCTCGTTGCGCTCCTTGATCAGGCTGCGCGAGTACGCCGCGAAGCAGACCAGCCAGGCCACGAAGATGAGCAGCGGAATGAAGTTCCCGTCGAGGACTTGCATGAGGTGGGACAGCGCGTAGGTGAAGATGGGCGCGTCGATGGAGGAGTTGGAGATCATCTGCCCGGCGGACAGCTCCACCGCCCTGGTGGAGTTGGCCAACTCGGTCATGAACGGGGCGAAGGCGGTGCCCACCCACAGGAACACGGGCGCGAAGATCGTGCACTGGATGAGCATCCGGATGATGTTGCCCTTGCTGGCGAAGTAGGCCGCCACCGCGATGCAGATGTTGATGATGCCCGCAAAGGGGAGAATGCCGTTGCCGGGCAGGAAGAAGGCGTAGGCGAGGGTCACCGGGATGGTCCAGATGACGGCGATCCAGATCTCGTTGGCGCCGCCGAGGAAGGGCCAGTCGAGCCCGACGAACAGCTGCCGGTCGTTGAAGCGCTTGCGCATGTACTCGGAGATCGCGTTCGAGATCGGCTCGAGCGCCTGCATGAAGTACTTGGAGATGACCGGGAACAGGGTCAGCGCCGTCGCGGCCTGAATGCCGAGCGTCAAAATGGCGGCGACGTCAAACCGGGCGAGGACGCCGAACAGGATGCCGAGGATGAAGCCCAGCACGTGGTTCTCGGCGAAGATGCCGAGCTTGTCGCGCAGGTCGGCGGCGTTGAACGAGCGGTCGAGCCCGGGGATCTTGCGCAGCAGCCAGTCGATCGGGTACATGGGGGCGGCCAGGAACACCATGCGGTGGGTGATCGTCACGCCCGGGATGCCGGTCATGGTTTCCACCCGGTGCTGGTGGAAGTCCGCGGTCTTCAGCTCGAAGACCACCTGAATGGCCGCGATGACAAATGCCAGCCACACCATTCCGGTTATGTAGTACACGGCGACGGCGGTGAAGATCTTGCCCCACACATTCCACAGGTCCGCGTTGAAGGTCTCGGTCTGCTTCAGCAGGATCAGCACGATGTTGATGCCGATCACCAGTGGGAACATCAGGAAGGCATACGGCCACGACCAGGAGATCGTGGACATCGTCGTCCACCCGCCGTCGGTGATGGGCAGGTCCACGCCGATGGTGTCCGACATGGCCTGAGCGGCCGGCGTGATCGCCTCGGTCATGTAGCTGATGAGCATGGTCATGCCGGAGAAGGCCACGCCCAGGGTGATGCCCGCGGAGATGGCGTCCTTCACCTTCATCCGGACGATTAGGCCGGCGATGATGATGATTATGGGGACGAAGATGGCGGCCCCGAGCGAGAGCAGGAAGTTGACGGAGTCCTGAAGGATTTGCATGTCAGTTGCTCCCGGAGGACTTAATGGCCTCGATCAGCTTGGCCAGCTCCTGGTCCTGCCCCATGCCGGTCAGGAACGCGATCCCGTTGATGACAGGGACGGAGCGGGGCTTGTTCTCCCGCACGATGGTGATGTAGGCGGCGGCGTCGGCCAGGTGGCGGTCGACGGACTTCAGGTCGACGGCCTGGACGTCGGCGTCGACCTTGGCCTCCTTCAGCAGGCGACTGACCTTGCTGGCAACCGTCTGGGATGTGGCGACGCCGCTGCCGCAGGCGACTACTACTTTTGCGGTCATGGTGGGTTCTCCTTGTGAGTGGGTGGGTGTGGGGTGTGGGTGTTTCCGGCTCAGGCGGCCTCGATGCCGGACATGCCGGAAAGCACCCGGTAGTACTCGTCCGGGGTCTGCGCCGCGCTCAGCTGCTCCATGAAGGCCGGGTCCTGGAAGGCCTGCAGCATGATTTGCAGTACCTCCACGTGGCGGTCCTCCTGCACGAAGCCGAGGACGAAGATGAAGCGAACCGGGTGGACGACGTCGTCGTTGCCCATCTCCCGCCAGTCAATCGGCCTGGCCAGGCGCACCGAGGCGATGAAGGGCTGGACGATGTGTTCGACGTCGGAGTGGGGGATGGCGACCGCCTCCGGCATGGTTGGGAGCGCGGTCGGGTACTTGCGCTCCCGCTCTGCCAGCGCGCCGCAGAAGGTGTCCTTGATGTATCCCGCGCGCAGGAGCTCCGCCGCGATCCGTTCGAAGAACTCCTGCTGGTCATTCACCTCCCAGTCGAGGCGGATCAGGTCGGGCTTGAGCAGATCCAGCTGCATCGCTGCCATCTCCTTGCGTCTCGTCTTCGAGTACCAGGGTCCGGACGAGGTCCGGACACCTCGGGAAACTAGCGGCAAGTGCCCGCAGAAAACACCCCTTCGGCGAGCATATGTTCACCAAAGGGCTATCAGATCTGCGCGCCCAGTCGGCGATATGGCGCCAATCACCAGGCGATTTCCCGGTCGCACCGGCGCGCATTCACATCCATTTATGAACATTCGTTCATCACCCTATCGGCTCGGCGTAGCGCCAGGCGCGGCCCCGGCAGCACCGGGGACGGCAGCGCCCGGCCCCACGCCCGCCCGCAGGGGCCCGGGCGGCGGCGCACTCGGGCTGCGCAGGACCTCACACCCGCACCGCTCGCCCGGCGCCGGCGCGCACCTCCACGACACCCTTGACGCCCACCCGCCGGACCACCACCTACCGCCGTTTGTCTTTTCGAGATACATTTATCGCGTGCAAGCTCGCATGCACGTTCATCCCCCGCGCACCAGCTCCGCGGCAGGCGCCATGCGGCGGCGCTCCGGCTCCGCCCAGCGCAGCCGCGCCCGTGGCGGCGCTGGCGCGCGCACCTGTGTGCTCCGCTTCGTCTTGCCCGGCGGGCCGCTCGCGTGGATGATGCATCCAGCTTCCGCAGCGTGCGCGCTCACCGACCGGGCGCACGCTGGCACCAGCGCCTGCACTGCAGGCAACTCCGCAGACCGCTAGACAATCAATCAGACGACCGACCAGACGATCAACAAAGGAGCTGCCCATGAGCACCGAGCCCCTCGAGCTCACCGACCTGGACCTCAAGGCCATTAACGTCGCCAAGGCGCTGGCCGCCGACGCCGTGGAGGCGGCGGGCTCTGGTCACCCCGGCACGCCAATCTCGCTGGCACCAGTGGCCCACCTGCTCTACCAGTACGAGCTGCGCCACGACCCCGCCGACCCGAACTGGCTGGGCCGCGACCGCTTCGTCCTGTCCGCCGGGCACGCCTCCCTGCTGCAGTACTGCCAGCTGTTCCTGACCGGCTACGGCATCCCTATGGAGGGCTTCACCCACTTCCGCTCCCCCGCCGGCCTGCCCGGGCACCCCGAGTTCGGATACACCCCCGGGGTTGAGACCACCACCGGCCCGCTGGGCGCGGGCTTTTCCAATGCCGTCGGCCTGGCCATCGCGGCCCGCCGCGAGCACGGCCTGTTCGAGCCGGACGCCGCCGACGGCGCCTCCCTGTTCGACCACTTCGTGTACACGATCATGGGCGACGGCTGCATGCAGGAGGGCGTCGCCTCCGAGGCCGCCTCTCTGGCCGGCACCCTGCAGCTGGGCAACCTGATCGCCATCTATGACGACAACGACATCTCCATCGAGGGCGACACCGATATCTCCTTCACCGAGGACCCCTCCAAGCGCTTCGAGGCCTACGGCTGGCAGGTGCTCGACGTCGACTGGAAGGCCGGCGGCGCCTACCACGAGGACCTGCAGGCCCTGCACGAGGCGCTGGTGGCGGCACGTGCGGAGACCAAGCGCCCAACGATGATCCGCCTGCACACGATCATCGCCTGGCCCTCCCCCACCAAGCAGGGCTCGGAGGACTCTCACGGCGCCAAGCTCGGCTCCGAGGAGGTCGCCGGGCTGAAGACCGCCCTGGGGCTGGACCCGCAGGCATCCTTCCAGCTGCCCGACGACGTTCTTGCCTTCACCCGCTCGCACGCCGCCGAGCGCGCCGCGGCCGAGCGCGCCGACTGGGACGCCCGCTTCGCCGCCTGGCAGCAGGCCGCCCCCGAGCGGGCCGCCCTGCTGGAGCGGCTACAGGCAGGCAAGCTGGATGCGGGCCTGGACGCCGCACTGCCGGTGTGGGAGGTGGGTGACGCCCTGGCCACGCGTGCGGCCTCCGGCAAGACGCTCACGGCCCTGGCGCCGGTGGCCCCGGAGCTGTGGGGCGGGTCCGCGGACCTGGCCGGCTCGAACAACACCACCATGGCCGGGGAGCCCTCCTTCCTGCCCGCCGACCTGGCTCGTTCCGACGGTGACGGCCCCTACGGGCGCACCCTGCACTTCGGCATCCGCGAGCACGCCATGGGCGGGATTCTCAACGGCATCGCACTGGACCGTCTGACCCGCCCGTACGGGGGCACCTTCATGGTGTTCTCCGACTACATGCGCCCGGCCGTGCGCCTGGCGGCGCTGATGGGGCTGGGCTCCATCTTCGTGTGGACGCACGACTCCATCGGCGTGGGCGAGGACGGCCCCACCCACCAGCCGATTGAGCACCTGGCCGCGCTGCGCGCCATCCCGGGCCTGGCGGTGGTCCGTCCCGCTGACGCCAATGAGACGGCGGCCGCGTGGGCGGAGATCCTGCGCCGCCCGGAGGGCCCGGCCGGAATCGTGCTGTCCCGGCAGAACCTGACCGTCCACGCTGATGCCGAGACCGCCCGCGCCGGTGTGCACCGCGGCGCTTACGTGCTGGCCGAGGCCACGGATGCTGCTGGCACCGAGGTCTCCTCCGCGGTGGTGCTGGTCGCCACCGGCTCCGAGGTGGGCGTGGCCATGGACGCCCGCGAGGTGCTGCAGGCCGAGGGCACGCCCACCCGCGTGGTCTCCGCCCCCTGCCTGGAGTGGTTCGCCCAGCAGGACGAGGCCTACCGGGCCTCGGTGCTGCCCGAGGCGGGCGTGCGGGTGTCCATCGAGGCCGGCTCGGCCATGGGCTGGCGCGAGATTGTTGGCGACGACGGCCTGATCGTCTCCCTGGACCGCTTCGGCGCCTCCGCGCCCGGCACGCAGCTGTTCAAGGAGTACGGCTTCACCGGCGAGGCGGTAGCGGCGCGGGTGCGCGAGGCCCTGGCCCGCGCCTGACAGGCGGCCACTACGGCGCGGGCGGACCACCTTAACGGGTTGTCCGCCCGCGCCTGATTATCAACTCAGCTCGCCCACGCCCGATGGGCGTGTTCGTCCTACCGACAGGCCCAGACACCACGAGTCGCGTTCCACGACCCCCGGGAAGTTCCACGACCTTGGTGTGCTTTCCACGACCACCCCGGGGTCGTGCAACAAGCACCAGGGTCGTGGAACGCAACCCCCAACCGCGGGCACGCGCCGAGCGCCGCCGGTGCGCCGCGCCTAGAAGCAGGCGAGCGGCCCCGCCGGGCCCGCGATCACCTGGATGGGGGTGCCGAAGACGGCGGTGAGCACGTCGTCGCGCATGATCTCCGCCGGCGGGCCGAAGCGGAACACGCTCCCGTCCTTCAGGGCGCAGATGCGGTCGGCGTAGCGGGCCGCGAAGTTGATGTCGTGCAGGACGATCAGCACGGTACGGCCGAACTCCCGGGCGGCGCGCTCCAGGTGGTTCATCATCTCCACGCTGTGGGCGATGTCCAGGTTGTTCAGGGGCTCGTCCAGCAGCACGTAGTCGGTCTCCTGGCACAGCACCATGGCCACGTAGGCGCGCTGCCGCTGACCGCCGGACAGCTCGTCCAGGTGGCGCCCCTCCAACTCGCCCAGGCCGAAGAAGTCGATGTAGCGGGAGATGATGCGCTCGTCGTCGGCCGTGAGTCGCCCACGGGAGTAGGGGAAGCGGCCGAAGCCCACCAGCTGGCGCACGGTCAGCCGGGTGATGAAGTGATTCTCCTGCCGCAGGATGGACAGCGCCCGCGCCAGGTCCGCCGACTTGGTGGAGGAAACGTCCAGCCCGGCCACGCGCACCGCGCCCTCGTCGATCCCCAGCAGGCGCCCCACCATGGTCAGCAGGGTGGACTTGCCCGCCCCGTTGGGGCCGATGAAGGCGGTGATGCCGCCCGCGGGCAGCTCCAGGCTGACCGGGCCGATGGCGACCTCGGAGTTGTAGACCTTGCGCACTTCGTCCAGCTCGATCACAGGCGCCCCTTTCTGAGTACGACGGCGAGGAACACCGAGCCGCCCACCAGCTCGATGATGATGGAGACGACGCCCTGGGCGTAGAACACGTGGCGCATGATGAAGTAGGCACCCGTGAGCACGAGCAGTCCCAGGCTGGCGGCCATGGGGAACAGGTAGCGGTGGTCGTAGGTGCCCGAAAGCTGGTAGGACAGGGTCGCCACCAGGAAGCCGAGGAAGGTCATGGGGCCGACCAGTGCCGTCGAGGTGGCCATGAGCACCGAGACCAGCACCAGCACGCCGATGGTGGCGCGGGTGTGGCTCAGGCCCAGGCCGGTGGCCGTGTCCCGCCCCAGCGCGATCACGTTGAGCCGACGCGAGCAGAGCATCAGGGCCGCGCTCGCCGCGAGCGCCAGGGGGATGGCGATCGGGTAGTACTCGGGATCGGCGTTGGCGATGGAGCCGAACAGCCGGGCCGAGAGCAGGTCGAACTCGCTGGGGGTGAGCAGGCGCTGCATGAAGGTGGTGACGCTGCCCAGCGCGGAGCCGATGACGATGCCGATCAGCAGCATCGAGTACAGGTTGCGCGCGCCGCCGGTCAGCAGCCAGGAGTACAGCAGCAGGGACAGCCCCACCATGAGCGCCAGCCGCAGGGCGAACATGGGGGCGGTGCGGGTGGCGGTCAGGCCGGTGGCCCCGAAGAAGAAGATGGTGGCGGTCTGGATGGCCCGATACAGGGACTCGAATCCCATGATCGACGGCGTGATGACGCGGTTGCCGGTGGCGGTCTGGAAGGCGATGGTGGCCATGGCCTGGCATACGGCCACCACGATCATGGCGACGACGGCGTCCAGGCGCCGCTCGGCGATCAGCCAGATGCCGCGGGTCCCCGGCGCCATCGGGTTCCTCCACACCAGCAGGCCGACGGCGAAGCAGACGGCCAGGCCGGTCACCCCCAGGTAGGTCAGCCACCAGCGACGGCGGGCGGCGGGCGTGGCGAAGGCGCCCGAGCGGCGGGCAGCGGGACTGCTCGTGGCCGCGCTGGGATCGGTGGGGGCGCCCGGTGTCGCGCCCGTGCCGGCGGGGGCGCCCCGTGTCTCGCCACCCGCGGGGTGGCCAGTGACCGGAGCGGCAGTGACCGACGTCGTCGGCGCCGCGGAGGCTTCGGGGCTCATGCTCCTCCCCTCCCGGTCTGGCGGATGATCAAGGCGATGAACACCGCGGCCCCCACCAGGCCCAGCACCACAGCCACCGGAATCTCAAAGGGGGCGATGATGGTGCGGGCCAGCAGGTCGCAGGCGGTGACGAGCCCGATGCCCACCAGGCACACCCAGGGCAGGTTGGAGCGCAGGTCGTCCCCGCGGTGCATGGACACCAGGTTGGGGACGATCAGCCCCAGAAAGGGCAGCGAGCCGACCACCACGGTGACGGTGCCGGTGGCCACGGCCACCAGAGCGGTGCCGATCAGCACGGTGCGCCGGTAGTCGACGCCGATGTTGGTGGCCACGTCCTGCCCCAGGCCGACGGCGGTGAGGCGGTCGGCGTAGTGGAAGATCGCGGCCACGACCCCCACCACGATCCACAGCACCTCGTACTGGCCCCGGTACACCGAGGTGAAGCTGCCCTGGAACCACACCCCCAGGGACTGCAGCATGTCGGTCTGCAGGGCGAAGAAGGTGGACACGGCGCTGACCACCGCCCCCAGCATCATGCCGATGATCGGCACCAGCAGGGAGGAGCGCAGGGAGACCCGCCGCAGCAGCAGGAAGAACACCGTGGTGCCCAGGAACGCGGCCACCACCGCGCCGGCCATACGCCCCAGCACGCTGGCGCGCGGGAAGAGCACCATGACCGCCAGCAGGCCCAGCCCGGCCCACTCGGTGGTGCCGGTAGTGGTCGGCTCCACGAAGCGGTTCTGGGTGATCAGCTGCATCACCAGGCCGGACATGCTCATGGCCGCCCCGGCCAGCACCAGCGCCAGCGTGCGCGGGACGCGGACATTGCGGAACATCTCCCAGCCGTCCGCGTGGGACAGGATCGAGTACTGGCCGGTGGCCAGGCTCAGGCCCAGCAGAACCACCACCACTACCAGCCCGACCGCGAGCCCCCGGCTGACCAGGGGCTCGCGGGTGCGGGCGGCGGCGTCAGTAGCGCGGCCAGCCGGTGCGTCCGACCTAGAGAGCTGCCGAGTGCTCAGTTCTGTGCACCTTCGAAGGCGTCGGCAATCGAGTTGAGGATCTCCGTGTAGGTGATGATCGACTCGTTGGTGTAGGTGTCCTCCGGGGCGTAGACGATCTGCCCGGCGCCGACCGCGGTGACGTTCTGCAGCGCGGCGTTGCCGGCGATCACATCCGCGGCGGGCGTGTAATTGGCGTCATCCGCGGAAATGGCCGCGTCGCGGTCCATGACGAAGATCCAGTCCGGGTTGGACTCGGCGATCTGCTCCACGGAGACGTCGTCTCCCTGGTGGTCATCGGTGGAGCCCTGAACCTCAAGGGCGGGCTCCAGCTCGAGCAGGTCGAACAGTGGTCCCCAGGTGCGTCCGGTGGTGGGGCCGGAGTAGCCGATCTCCCCGCCGGAGACGATCACCGCCATGACCTTCGAGGAGCCGTCGTAGGCGTTCTTGGCGCGCTCCAGGGCAGTGTCGAAATCAGTTATGAGCGCCTCGGCCTCGGTCTCCTTGCCGAAGACCTGCCCCAGGGCGGTCACCTGGCGCTTGAGCTCGGCGTCGAAGGACTCACCGTCACGGGGCTCAAGGTCCAGTAGGGCGGCGTCCGGGGTGAGCTCCGCAATGGAGTCGTACTGGTCGGCGAAGCGCTGGCCGATGATCACCAGGTCCGGCTCCGCCGCGACCAGGGCCTCCAGGTCGGGCTCGCGGTGGTTGCCCATGTCGGCGACGTCGTCGCTGTCATAGGCGGTGATCGAGGAGGGGATGAGCTGCTTGGGAGCGGCCACCAGGGGCACTCCCCACTCGGCCAGCACCTCGAAGGTGCGGTTATCGGTCGAGGCGGCCCGCTGCACGGGCAGGGCGATCTCCACGCTGCCGTGGTTGTCGTCGATGGTGACCGCCGTTGGCTGGGCGGAGGCCTGCGAGGTTGCAACCGTTGCGGCGCCGTCGGCTGCGGCGGTGGAGCTGGAGGTGGATGCGGTGTCCGTGGATCCGGAGCAGCCTGCCAGCGCCAGGCTGACAGTCGCAGACAGGGCCAGGAGCACGGGGAGTTTGCGAGACATGTGTTCCTTCGGGATGGTAGGGCTCGCGCGGAACGGCCCACGCGAGTGGTGCAGGCAACCTTCACCAACTTAGGTCAGGTTCACCTACGTGAGGCTAACCTACGCTGCACCCGAGGTGCTTCACAAGCGCTTGGCGTCGCGGGAACGGCGGAAGTCACGCGCCAAGCGCGGTCTATGCGGCGAGAGCCCGGCTCACCGCGCCGAGCCGGAGGCAGTGGCACTCGCCGACGCGCTGGCCGCAGCCGTCGCCATTGCCCTACTGGCATCAATGGCTGCAACGATGTCCGGCACGTGGTTCTCGCAGCACCAAGGCAGTGACAGCGGGGAGGCCGCCGCCAGGCTCATGGCGGCAGCCTCGTCGGCGACGAACAGGGCCGTGCCGTCAGCAACGGCCGGGATCTCGGCCAGCCGGTCGTCCGCCTGGACGGCTTCGACGGCGGCGTCGCCGTCCACCTGAGCCCACAACAGATCCGCATCCAGCTGCCCGGCCTCGCTGAGCGGGTAGTCCACGGAAACCGCTCCCGCAACCCCCTCCACCGCCTGAATGGCAGGCGCGGGGGCCAGGCCCAGCTGCCGCAGCACCTGCGAACGCGTGTCAACCTCGGTGAACACGGTTATCGACGGGCCGCCCGCATCGAGTGCGACCGCCGCGTAGGCGGCACCCGAAAGGGAAGGATTCAGGGTGCGTGCGGTGGTCAGTACGTCCGTGGTGGTGTTGACCAGGGCTTCTGCGGCGGCGGAACGCCCCAGCGCCCTGCCGACGGCGACGGTCACCGCCTCCCACGAGACCTCGTAGGCAGAGGCGTCGGCCGGGTACGCCAGAGTGGGGGCGACGGCGGACAGGCGCGCGTATTCATCCTCGCTCATGCCCGAGTGCACACCGAGGATCAGGTCGGGCCCAAGCGCGGCGACCGCATCGGCGTCGACGTCGTGCACTGTGGCGTACAGCGCGGGCGCGGCGGCGGTGTCCCAGCCGGCGCCCAGCGCTTCAAGACCCGCGGTGGTCCAGGGGTAGGCCTCCTGGCCGTCGGCGCCCGCAGTGACGGCGGGCATGCCAATGGGGACCACGCCTAAGGAGATGACCACATCGGCGTCGACGGTGGATATGGCCACGATACGGGTCGGCTCGGCCGCGATCGTGGTGGAGCCGTAGGTGTGGGCGATGGTGATGGGGAAGGACTCGGTGGCGCCCTGCGAGGCGTTGCCCGCGGCGGCCGACGGGCCCGCAGTGCTGCCGCCGCCGGAGGCGCAGGCCGCCAGTAGTGCGGCGGCGCCCGCGGTGGCGGCGCCGGCCAGGAGGTCGCGACGGCTCAGCCGGCGGGTACCGGTGCGGGCGGCGGAACCGGTGCGGCGCCGATCGGTGCCGCGGGCGAGGTCGGTAGAACCGGTGAAATTGACGGAATCGACGGAATCGGCCAAAGAAGTGCTTCCCTTCGGTCGGCGGCCCCGGCGCCGGGCGCCCGGGCCTCGGTCGGGGGCATTTTCCTATGTGAGGAGGCCGCGCGGCAAGGTTGTCCGCGGTTCGCGGGGACCGAGGCATGCGCACGCATGCCTGCGTGCAACTAGGGGCATTGCGCACGGGAGCAGCATCACTGGCCTCGGGCCGCGAGAGCACTTACGCGTACTTTCGCGGGAAACCGGGTGCACCCGAGCCTGCTCGGACGGCTCTTGCGCGACGCCGACTCTGCAGCGTGGGCATGCATCGCGGGCTGCGACCGACGCCACCCTCCACGTCCACAAACCATAAGATCCTGATAACGAATCACACACTTTTCGCGCGCCCCTACCCCTTGTACCGTCTGACGCCGCGGCGAAATACTGGAGCGGCACGCACCCCGAATCAGGAGCCGCCTCATGGCCAAGAACACCGGTAAGAACGAACCCACACCCCACTCCAAGTTCCACTGGTTGCTCATCACACTGGCGGTAATCCTGGGCATACCAGGCGTGATCGGGATCTACATATGGATCTCCAACCACATCGTGAGCTCGGTACGGATTCCCGTCATCCTGCTGATCTTCCCGCTATTGCTCTTCATCGCCATTGCAGGCGTCATCGACGACGCCATCATCGAAAAGGCCCCGCAGCTGGTGCGGAACAAGGACCGGTACCTGCTGGCCCAGAAGCTCGGGCACGACCCCATCACCGGGGCGCCCCTGGGGCCACCCCTCAACGTCGGCGGCTACGCCCCGGCACAGGGCAGCGGCATCCCCGGCACAGCGGCGTATGGTCCCGGCCCGCAGTCACAGGACCAGGCGGGTATGACGCCCCAATCGGGATACGGGCAGGCTCCGGCCAACCAGGCAGTGCAGGGATACGGACAGATGCCGGCGGGCTCACAACCCGCTGCGCCCGGTTACCTATACGGCCAGACCATGCCGGCACAGCCGGACGGCCAGGGGCAGGCGGGTCAGGGCCACCCGGGTCAGGGATACGGGCAGTCCGCGCCGCAGGGGCAGCCGGAGGCGTATGGTCCCTATGGCTACGGCGCCCCCACGGCGTAGGTGGCGGCCCCGGAGCAGACGGGTAGTAGTCCCCAGGCAACGCCATTGCCGCGTGACGAGATCGCGACCAATACTGGGGCAGTAACCGATGTCCCGCACTCAGGAGCCTCCTCGTGGCCGCAAACCAGTCGACACAAGTCCCGCCCCGCTCTAAGTACTTCGGCCTGATGTTCTTCCTCGCATGCGTCCTCGGGATTGCGGCGGCGTTCGGCATGTACGCATGGATTTCCAGCCAGGCAACCCACCCGACACGCATACGCGTGATGGTCCTGATGATCCCCTTCACCATCATGCTGTACGCCGTCACGTACATCGATAAGCAGATCCTCGCCAAGTACCCGCACCTGGTTGGGGCGAAGTACCGCGAGCGGCTCGCCGCAGAGCTTGGGCACGACCCGATTACCGGCGCCCCATACCCGCCACTTTATGAATCCGGATCGGCGAATCCGCAGCCCGATGCGCAGGGCTACGGGCAGGTACCCGCATACGGCGCTACGCCTCAGGCGCCAGGCCAGGGCACGGGCCAGGCCCCAGCAGCCAACACGTACGGTTCATACGGTTCATACGGCAACACCTCCGGCAACCACCCGGCCACGCACTGAGCAACGGCGGCGCTTCCGCCTGGCTGCACGCGAACCACGCCGCGCGCTACCGCCCGCCAGGTCGCCGGTATGGCGTCCGACGGCCTTCCAGCAACTGCTCGGACGCCGCGCGCGCCGCACCCGGTGCCTTCTCCTTGCGCTACCCGGACGCCGTCGAAATGAATCGCCTCTGAGCGCCGGGGCAGCTCCTCACTGTCCCACTTAATACGTCGTTGGCGCAGGCACCTGGGTGCTTCCTAGCGATCGCCGCTTCCGTCTGCATTGACGATCCACTCCCCCACGTCGCCTCGGCCCGCAACTGCCCACGGCAGTTCCAGATGACGCACCGAACCACTTTTGCGGCGCCCGAGGCGAGTCTCGTCGAACCGTTGACAGCCCAGCGTCCGGCGCCTATCCTGCGAACTCGCAGCGCCGCATTTTTCTTGCGTCCGCGCAGAGGAGTCCCTGATGAGTAACCTCAAGCACCCACTGGGCAGACGTGTATTCGTTTCGTTCTCGCATTCATCGCTTCGCTGACCCTGACGGGAGAGCGAGCGTTGCTAACGGCGAAGGAATCAGATGAGATGTGCGCGAACGACGTGCGGGAGACACTCACTTCCGTCCCACCCTTCACCAACGACGCGTCTGCAGACCCTCAACCGCACCGCCAAACACGCACAGGCCCATCGCCAAGCGCTCCTCGCCAAGGCGCCCGGCAGCTGCCGGCACCTCGCGCCCCAAGCACGAAGAACCGGTTTGGCCGCCACTTCGCAGGTTCGCCTTTCGCCGGAACGTGGAACCTTGAGCGTTCTCACCCAACCGATCGCCGCACTGGAGCTACGGCGTCGCCAAGTATCGCCGTAACTGGACCAATCCGAACGAGCTGTGAAAAGTGATCAGCATGGGAGAAGACAACCGCCGGGCACGTGGACGCCATCCGATGGTTCCTCTGTGGGCTGCGCTCATGGTGGGGCTGGCGGTGGTGGCGGCCCTTCACCTCCTGTATGCCTACATCTACGTGATTGGGCCCGCGCAGCAGGATAAAGAGCTCACCCTCAAGGAACTGCTGACCGGCCCCGATTACTCGCACCAGTTGGTCTCCTCCCCACAAGACCTTACAGCCGAGCAGTGCCCTGGCGCCTCGGGGTGCATTGAGGCGTGGCGTACGGACCAGGCCGACTATTTCCGCTTCTCCTCCGCGTCCGAGGCGAGTGCTTGGGCGCAGCAGGCAGGCCTCGAGTCCTGCCATTCCGGGTATCGGGTCGTGGCGAACCGTGGGGTGACCACCCTGGATGGTTGGGCAGCTACCTGCGGACTCATTGAGGTTGAGAACAGCTAAGGGAGTCTTCCGTTGTGGGGGTGGCGGGCTAATGGTGGGCGTGCACCCACATCGCCGTTTGCGCGCGCGTTCCGCTAGGTACGGTACGTGGCGCGATGGGCGCTCGGGGCGGGAGATGTGGCCGTAAGTCTCAAAGGGACATCGCGGATCACGGCGGACCGGGTGCGGCGGTTCGCGCTTTCCGGCAACGGCTCGTCTGTTCCGACGAACGATTCGCTACTTCCAGCGACGGTTCGTACGTTCTGGCCGGCGGTCCGCGGGCCCAGGTTGACAGTTCGTACATTCTCACGACGGTTCGTATGTTCTGGTCGGCGGTCCGTACTCCGGCGCGACGGTTCGTACCTGGTGGTGACGGTTCGTACGTTCCGGTCGACGATTCGTACCTGGTGGTGACGGTTCGTACAGTAGGGGTACGTCGCGTCACCGAAAGGTACGAACCGTCGGTGCAAAGGTACGAACCGTCATGCGAAGCGACGAATCGTCACCGAAAGGTACGAAGCGTTGATGCGAAGTGACGAACCGTCGCGGGAAGTGCCGAACCGTCACGCGGGGCGCACCAGCGCGCACGATCAGCCCGGTCCCCGCCCCTCGCGGCACCGCACGACCCCGCCGACCTGAGCACGGCCACCACACCGCAGCCCAGCCCGAACCTCCACACCCGCAAACCCGAAGAGCCGGACAAGCATGGTCCAGGCGGGAGGCTCGCGGGCGGCGTCGGCGATCCTTAACGCCCCGAATTCGCGTCAGTGCCGCTCGGTAGCCTGCACCCATGACTACCACGAAGTCAGTCAGGGCGCGCACCTCCTACGTGTGCACCGAATGCGGCTGGAACAGCCCCAAATGGCTCGGACAGTGCCGTGAGTGCCGCGCCTGGGGAACGCTGGAGGAATTCGTAGAGTCGGCTCCGGGTGGAGTCGGTTCCCCCGGACGCGTTCCCGCGGTGGCGACGGCCGTCCGCCCCGCCGCCTCCGCTCGTCCCATCGCGGAGGTGAGCGCGGACGAGGCCCGCGCCCGCTCCACCGGCGTGGGTGAGCTGGACCGGGTACTGGGCGGCGGCGTCGTGCCCGGCGCAGTGGTGCTGCTGGCGGGAGAGCCCGGCGTCGGTAAGTCCACGCTGCTGCTGGACGTTGCAGCCAAGGCGGCCGCCGCCTCCCGCGAGCGCGGGCAGGGGCCGGTGCTGTATGTGACCGGGGAGGAATCAGCCAGCCAGGTGCGGCTGCGTGCCGAGCGCATCGGCGCCATCGATCCAGCGCTGCTGCTAGCGGCCGAGACCGAGCTCGGGGCGCTGCTCGGGCACGTGCGGGACGCCACCCCGTCCCTGCTGATCGTCGACTCGATTCAGACCATCGCCTCCGCCCAAGTAGAGGGCGGAGCGGGCGGGGTCACCCAGGTGCGGGCGGTGACGAGCGCCCTCATCCAGGTGGCCAAGGAGCGCGCCATTCCGGTACTGCTGGTCGGGCACGTGACCAAGGACGGCGGCATCGCGGGGCCACGGGTGCTGGAGCACCTGGTAGATGTCGTCTGCCAGTTCGAGGGCGACCGCCACGCCCGGCTCCGGTTACTGCGGGCGGTGAAGAACCGCTATGGCCCCACCGATGAGGTCGGCTGCTTCGACCTGGGCGAGCGCGGCATTGTCGGCCTGGCCGACCCCTCGGGCCTGTTCCTGTCGGCGGCGCGCAGCGAGGTGCCGGGCACATGCGCCACGGTGACGCTAGAAGGGCGCCGCCCCATGCCGGTGGAGATCCAGGCGCTGGTGGCCGGAACCGCCGCAGGCTCGCCACGCCGCACCACTTCCGGGGTGGACCACTCCCGGGTGGCGATGGCGCTGGCCGTGCTGGCGGCTCGTCTGAGGCTGGATACGTCGAGTACGGACGTGTACGTGTCCACCGTGGGCGGGGCGCGGGCAGTCGAGCCGGCCACGGACCTGGCGGTGGCGATCGCGGTCGTATCCGCCGCCCGGAACCTGCCCACTCCCCCCGGGCTGGTGGCCTTCGGGGAAGTGGGGCTGACCGGAGAGGTGCGCGCCACCGTGGGCGTGCAGCGGCGGCTGGCGGAGGCGGCACGTCTCGGCTTCGACCGGGCTATTGTGCCCCTGGCAGGCTCCCAGGAGCTGCGGGGCGTCGACGGCGTCCACATCCTTCCGGTGGCGCATCTCAGTGAGGCCGTCGGAGCCGCCCTGCCGCGCAGCTGAGACCACCAGCCGGGGCGGGGCCGCTTGCAGGATGCAAGTGGTGCCGCGCTCAGCGCGACCTGTGTCACGGCGGCTGGCCGCCCCGGCGGTTAGCATGATGCGGCACCGGTCCGGCGCCTGCACCAGTGGGCGCGCCCGGACCATTCTCAGGAGAGACCCATGACCGACACCCCAGCCAACCTGCTGCGCGAGACGCTCGCGCTCGTCGCCCCCGGCACCGTCCTGCGCGACGGGCTGGAGCGCATTCTGCGGGGGCGCACCGGGGCGATCATCGTGCTCGGCTTCGACGAGACGGTAGAGGCGATCTCCTCGGGCGGCTTCCGGCTGGACGTCGAGCTGACCGCCGCCCAGCTGCGCGAGCTGGCCAAGATGGACGGCGCCGTGATCGTGGACCGCGCCAATAACCGCATCCGCCGCGCCAACGTGCAGCTGCTGCCCAACGCCTCCATCGAGACCGCCGAGGCGGGCATGCGCCACCGCACCGCCGAGCGCGTCGCGCGGCAGACCGGCCACCCGGTGATCTCGGTGAGCCAGTCGATGCGAATCATCTCCCTGTACGTGGACGGGCGTCGGCACGTGATCGAGCCGAGCGAGGCGATCCTGGCGCGCGCCAACCAGGCACTGGCCACCCTGGAGCGCTACAAGGCGCGGCTGGACAAGATCTCCGGCGGCCTGGACGCCCTGGAGATTGAGGACCTGGTCACGGTCCGCGATGTCACCGCCGTACTACAGCTCCTGGAAATGGTGAGTCGCATCGGCTCCGACATCGACGGCTACGTGGTCGAGCTGGGCACCGACGGGCGGCTGCTCGCCCTGCAGGTGGAGGAGCTGACCCGCGGGCTCATGGCCGAGCGCGACTTCCTACTGTCCGACTACCTGCCACAGGGGCTGGACACCACCACGGTGGACGCACGCCTGAAATGGGTGGGCTCCCCCGCCCTGCTGGACCTGGCCATGGTGGCCCGCTCCATGGGCCTCGGCGGCGCCGACGGGCAGGACCTAGACGCCGCCGTCTCACCCCGGGGGCTGCGGATCCTCGCCAAGATTCCACGACTACCGCTAGTCACGGCGCGCGCCGTGGTAGACAACTGGGGCTCGCTGCAGGCCGTGCTGGGGGCAACCGTGGAGGAGCTGCAGGCGATCGACGGCGTCAGCGCGCGCCAGGCCCGCACCCTGCGCGACGGCCTGTCCCGCCTGGCCGAGGTATCCATCGCCGACCGCTACGCGTGAGCGCGCGGTGCGTCTCAGCACCGAAGCGGATACCCATGCTTCCCCATGCTGCCGGCGCCTGCTGCGGCCAGCCACCAACCTGAGCGCCCACCCCGCCCCAGGGCGTACCGATAAGCCAGGAGCACCGGTCATTCGATAACGAAGACACGGTCCTCGGTCAGGTCGGCACCGTCCAGCTGGATGCGTACCCGGTAAGTACCTGCGGAGGCAGCGTCTCCGGCTGCGGACGCAGGCGCCTGCCCCGCAGCGTCCTCCGCATCCTGCGCGTCCTGCGTCTCCTGCGCCTCTCCGCTCGCGACGCCGTCGCTGCCCTCGGCAGTCGCATCGGCCGTAGGGGTCTCGGTAGCCTCCGCAGATGCCTCGCCCGTAGCCGCATCGGTAGCCGTCGGCGTCACGGTGCCTGACGCCGTGGCGGCAGGAGCGCACTGCGACGAGGCCACATTGCCGTCCCAGATGATGGTGGCGGCAGCGGCATCGCCCGGAGCCACAAGCAGGCGCCGGCTAGTGGGGGTGAAGGGGCAGACCGTCGACTGCCAGACCGTCTGCCCCCCAGAGGTGATGAGGGCGCCGACGTGCTCGCCACCCAGGTCCAGCAGGCAGGCCTCTGAGCCGTTGTTGTTGACCGTCACGTTCAGCGTCATGGAACTACCGCTGGAAATCGAGTCCGGCGACGTGAATGTGACGTCCAGGTCGCCCGCGGCACAGTCCCCGGGGATGGCGTAGGTAGTGGCCACATGCGCGGCAGCGGCATCGTCCTGCGCCCGGATCGTGTTACGCGCCCAGACGGCAGCAGACAGAATTCCGCCGGAGATCCCGGCCAGCAGCGCAACGCCGATCAGCAGTGCCACCAGGCGGCGCAGCCAGTAGCGCGGCCGCTGCGGACGAGCCTGGCGGCGGCTGTCGGCAAGCCTGCGCCCCCGGCCCCGCCCGCCCGGGTATCCAGCGCCCGGCCTTGCTGCGGAGCGATTACCCCTGCCACGGCCGCCCCGCTCTAACGGGCTGCCGACGCCGGAGCGCGAGCGCGTCGCCGAACGGGCGGTCTGCCCTCGGCCGGTACGGGCCTTGCGCGCGGGGCGGGCGCCCGGACGGCCGTCCTGGGTGGTCACGGTGCGCTGTGCACGCGCCCGCCCGCGAGGCGCCTGCCTGGAGGCTGCGGGGGAGGAACCGGAACGGGAACCGCCACTAGGCGTTCCTGAGCGGCCACTGCCCGAGCGGGGCGGCCTGGCACCGGAGGACCTGGAACCACTGCCTGCCGACGGCGTCCGCCTGGCACCTCCGGAGCGGCCGGACTGAGCGCGACCTCCCGTGCCGCGGCCGCGACCACCACCGCGGGAGCCGTCGCCCCTGTTCCGTCCCTGCGCCATAAGGCCGACTGTACCGGCGCCAGCCCCTCTCCCCGGTCACCGCCCCGCCCGGCGCGGCCGCACTGCGACCCCAGTAACCTCCGGCGGGAGGGCCCGCCGCCTGAACGCGAGGGGCATCCCTCGCCTCCCCCGGACTGTTCGCCTCCCAGAGCGATTCCAGAGACGTCCTGTCAGTCGTCCAGCTCCAGCAGCATGCGGGTGTTGCCCAGGGTGTTGGGCTTGGCGCGGGCCAGGTCGAGGAACTCGGCGACGCCGTCGTCGTGGCTGCGCAGCATCTCCACGAAGATGTCCGTGCCCACGGGGGTGCCCTGAATCTCCTTGAACCCATGGGCGGCGAAGAAGTCCACCTCGAAGGTCAGGCAGAATACGCGCCGCAGCCCCAGGGCCCGGGCACGGTCCAGCAGGTTGTTCAAGATCGCGTGGCCGACGCCGTGGTGCAGGTGGTCGCGGCGCACCGCCAGCGTGCGCACCTCCGCGATGTCATCCCACATGACGTGCAGGGCGCCGCAACCGATCAGGCCGGACTCCTGCGCGCCGTCGAGCCTGCCCGCTCCCTCCGCGACGGTGAACTCCTGGATGTCCTCGAAGTAGTTGATCAGGTCCTTGCCGATCAGGATGCGCCGCTCCGCGTACGGGCGCACGAGTTCAGCGATGGCACGCGCATCGGCGGGACGCGCCGGGCGCAGCACGGTACGGAAGGCGGCGTCCTTGAAGCGCTCGGGCAGCCGAGTGGTGAGGTCGGGCGCGGCCACGGGCACCGGCTGTGATGGCGCCGACGGCGCCGCGGGCGGCCGCGCCGACGGGCCGCCGCCCGCACCCGCCTCCAACCCGCTCGTGCCGCGTGGCTCACCGCGGTCGGCGCTGGACGTGTTGCGCATGCGGCCCATACTCACGCTTCTCCTTCCGTGCGGCCAGTGCCAGCACTGCGCGTGCGGTCGCGTCATCAACCACCAGGTCGGTGGCCACGCGCGCCCGCAGCGCCGCCAGCAGGGCGCGCGCCTTGCCGACACCCGCCACCACACACAGTCTGCGGGGAATTCGCGACAGCTGCGCCGGGGTCGGGCCGGTGGCCCGCCCATTGAGGGCGACATCACGCCAGGTACCGTCCTGGCGCAGCATGACGGTGCACACGTCACCGACGACGCCGTCGAGCCGCAGCAGCTCCCGGTCCTTCTCCGTCAGGTGCCCGCCGCTGTACACCTGGCTGGGCAGCGCCGCATTGGGGTCCAGTGAGCCGACGCCGAATACCGCCAGGGTGGCGCGGTCCGCCAGTGCGAGCACGCGCCGCACCGAGCGCTCGGACCACATGGCCTCACGGGTGGCGGCGTGATCGAAGAACGCCGGCACCGGAAAGGCCACTGCCCGCGCGCCAAGCCGTTCAGCGAAATCGGCCAGCACCTCCCCCACATTGGGGCCGTCCCCCTCGGGGGCCGTGGCGCCGTTTAGTTGCACGACCGTCAGTCCCGGCACGCGCCGCCGGGGCAGCGCGGCACACACCTCCGACATGGTGGTGCCCCAGGCCGTTCCCAGCACCCCGTTCTCCGGGGCGAGCATCGCCAATTCCTCCGCCGCCACGGCGGCAACCTGCTCCAAGCGGTGAATCTCCGTGGTGCCCTCGCGCACCGGCACGATTCGGGCGGAGACACCAAAGGTGTCCCGCAGGGCCGCCTCCAGCGTGCCGGCACCCCCTGGGGCGGTCAGGGTGATACGGACAATGCCGTCGGCGCGCGCCCGCGCCAGCAGCCGCGAGACCGTGGAACGCGACACGCCCAGGTGGCGGGCGATTACGTCCATGGTCTCCCCCTGCACGTAATACATCGAGGCCGCCTCGTAGCAGCGCCCCAGGGAAATCGGGCCCGCGGCCCCAGATGTCATGCTCGCCCCTCTCCGGGAAGACCCCGCACATTCACCCATTAGTGCTGCACATTATCGCACACGGGCTCCGGCCCGCACAGTTGCGTGGTTCCGCCGCGCCCCCGCAGGGCGCTACGGAACCACGCACCTGTGCCCGGCCGACGGCTACGCCCGGGAGCCACGCTCCGGCTTAGGCTCGATGCCGGCCAGGCGGGACAGGCCGTAGGCGGCGTGCAGCACCCAGATCGGGTGGACCGTCTTGACGCCGCTGGACTGCTCGATCTGCCAGCGGCAGGTCTCGGTGTCGCACACGGCCAGGTTCGGGTTGACCTCGCGCACGATGTCGAACAGGGGCCCTCCGACCGCCTGGGCGATGTCGTACTTCTCCTTCTTCAGCCCGTAGGTGCCGGCTATGCCGCAGCAGGCCCGGCCGGACTCGACCACGTGGAAGCCCGGCACCAGTTCCATGAGCTCGATCGCCGGCATACCCATGTTCTGCCCCTTGAGCTGGCAGGGGGCGTGGTAGGCGACCGTGGCGTCGATGCGGCGGAACTGGTGCGGCAGCTCACCGGCATCGTCCAGGTCACGCAGGAACTCCGACAGCTCCACGGTCCGCGGGGAGACATCAGCGAGGGCCTCGGCCTCCACACCCATGATCTCGTGGGCCTCGTGCTTGAGCATGCCGGCGCAGGAGCCGGAGGAGGACACGATCGTCAGGTCCTTCCCGGCGGCTGCCAGCTGCTCACACAGCTTGACCACGTTGGCCGAGGCCTGCCCGTACAGGCCGTTGGACTGGGCGGCCAGGCCGCAGCAGCCCTGCTTGGGCACGATCACCTCATAGCCGATGTGCTCAAGCACCTCGATGGCGCGCTTGGAGGTCTCCACCTCGAAGTAGCCGCCGGCACAGCCGTGGAAGAACACGACCGGCCCGCGCGAGCCGGCCGGCACCAGCGTGTGCTCCCGCTTGGTGCGACGGCGCAGCCAGCCGGCCAGTGACTGCGGCTGCGCGTGCGGCATGGGGGCGTCGCGGTGCACGCCGACCGTCTTCTCCATGACCACACGGATGGGCTTGTTGGCCAGGGCGGCGTTGGCCAGCGGCGCGATGGGGGTCATCACCTTGCCCATGAGGGTGGTCTGCGTGATCAGCCGGTCGCGCACGGGCACGGCACTGTTCTGCGCGCGCATGACGGCGCGGGCCTGGTTGTTCAGCTCCGCGATCTTCACTCCCTGCGGGCACACCCTGGTGCAGGTGCCGCAGGAGGAGCAGTAGTCGATGGAGTGGTCCACGCTCTGACCGTTGCGGTAGCGCTCGGCCTGCGGGCCGACGAACTTCGGCCCGGGGAAGAGCTCGGTGACCTCCATGACCGGACACATCGTCTCGCAGATGGTGCACTTGACGCAGCGGTCCAGGCTGGCGCGGGCCAGCGAGTGGGCAGCGGTCTCGACGGCGGCGGCGCCGCTCCTCACGCGCTCCCCACCCTTGCCGGGCAGCGGCAGGTCCCAACGCTGGGCCAGGGTGTCGACGTCGAACATCAGTCCTGCTCCTTGCTCTTCGCGGGCCCGGTGGCCCGTCCGGTTGCGGCGTCCGCCTCCAGGGCGGCGGTGTTGTTGGAAGGTGAGTGCCCCAGCTCAGCCATGACGGCATCGCAGGCGGCCTCGGCCGAGCCCAGCGCTATGCCCTCCCCGGACTTCTCACTCCAGCGCACCGCACCGGCCAGCACCCCGCCGGCGGCGTGGACTCCCGCCAGAGCCGCAGTCCCATCGGGGCCCAGCGGCCGCATCTGCGCATCGACCGCTACCCCGACGCGGAACAGACCCTGCGGGGAGCCCCAGTAGTCGCGGTGGATCAGGTGGCGCAGGTTCTCCTCGCCGTCGGCGCCGGCTCCGGCCAGCGGCAGGCCCAGCACCGTGTCGGTGACCCGCCCGTAGGAGTCCATGGTCAGGGCCCCGGACTCGAAGCCGCCCGCAGCCAGGACGAAGGCGGCGGCGCGGTGCTCGCGGGGACGTCCGGCAGCAGCACTGGTGACCGACACCAGCCGACCGCGCTCCACGCGCGCATCCACGACCCGCGCGCCCATGACCACGCGCACGCGCTCGGCGGAGGCGAGCCGGTCCAGCCGGTGCTCCAGGCGCAGTCCGGGTACCGACGGCGGCACCAGGGGAATCTCCCCGACGGGCGCGCCCAGGCGCGCGGCAAGCTCCTGGAAGACACCCGGGTGGTCCAGCCCGAGCACGGCCGGCAGCAGCACGGTCTCACCGTCGCGCACCTTGCCGGCCAGCAGCCGCACCAGCTGCTCAACCCCGGCGGGCTCATCCAGGGCGCGGGCGTGCCCGACGGCATTAGTGTCGTTCTCGCCCGCGCGGGCCTCGAAGTCGACCGTGAGGGCGCGCGCCTGCACGCGACCGCCCCCCGGCAGCTCGGCGCGGTTCAGGTTCCCGGCCACCATGTCTGCGGTGAGGTCCTTGAGCCGGGCCAGGCCGACGACCAGGTAGCGGCCGCCGTCGCGCAGCACGGATGCCTCCATGGAGGGCTGGACCAGCAGCGTGGGGCGCACGGCCCCCAGCGCGGTGGGCAGCCACAGGTTCGCGGGCCCCTCACCGCTGCTCCCGGTGGCACCGTCTTCACCCGTGCCGGTACCGCCGGCAGTCCCGTCCGGCCGGGCGGTGAGCAGCTCGGGGCCGACCAGCGCGGCGAAGCGGTCCACGCCGGCCGCGGTGGCCCGCCGACCGATCACCCGGTAGGGGTGCCCCTCGGGCAGCAGGTCGGAGGCGTCGATGGCCGCGTAGGGGTGGGTGATACTGCGGCGCGCGGAGCGTGCCTCCACGTCCGCGCCGGCCCCGGGGCCGGCCGGACCGGCGGCACCGCCGAGCCGCCCCAGCACGTCAATGGTTCCCGGGGACAGGGCCAGTCCGCCCATGCCCTTGGTGACCAGGGTGACGTCGGCTCCGGCCCGCCGCAGCCGCAGGGCCGCGGCGTAGCCGGCGATTCCGGCACCGATGACAACGACGTCGCTGCTCATGGGCGTGCCTCCTGGTTGGCTGAGGTGGCGGCGCGCTTGGCACCGGCCGGGGCCGCGGCGGCGAGCCGGGGCGCGCCGGCCAGGGCGGCCAGCGCCCGGGCCAGTTCGTCGGGCTGCTGCTCGCCGTCCTCGGCGTTCTCGATCGGGGTGGCCGCGGCGGCTGGAGGGGGCGCGGCCGGCAGGTCCTCGACGTCTAGGGTCCCCTGCAGCATCCAGAAGTCCAGTGCTGCCTCGCGCACCTGCTCGCCGTGCAGGATCGGCCACAGCCCGATCCAGCGGTGCCGCAGGAAGGTGCGTAGCAGCTCCGTGGCCGTCGCGGCGTCGGCCCGGCCCTGGCAGGCCTGCACGCCGGCTACCCGGGCGGCACAGAACCCTCCTTGGCACGGCCCCATGCCGATGCGCAGCTGGCGGCGCAGGTCGTCGAAGGAGGCGTCGGGCTGCTCTTCCATCAGGTCCGTGAGCATCTTGCGGGTGACCAGCTCGCACTCGCAGATGACCTGGTTGTCCAGCCGGTCCTGCTCGCGGTCGGCCAGGCGGTGGGTGACGCGGTAGTTGCGTCCGTGCTCGGAGCCGGGAACCGCCTCGGTGTCGGTGGTGCAGGGACGGTCCGTGCCCAGCTCGGCGCATACGGCGTCGACGGTGTTCTTGGCCATCAGCCGGTAGGTGGTGAGCTTGCCTCCGGCCACGGTGATCAGGCCGGCCAGGCCCTCGGCCTCGCTGTGGCGCAGGACGGTCATGCCGCGGCTCATGTGGCGGGTGTCGGTGCCGGCCACGCGCTTGTCGCGCACCAGGGGGCGGGCGCCCGCCCACGCGTGCACCAGGCGCGCCTGCCGGAAGCCGGGGATGAGTACCTCGCCGGCGTCGAGCATCTGGGCGACCTCTTCGCGGGGAATCGGAATGTGGTCGGGGTCGGGGATGCGGCTGTCGGTGGTGCCGATGATGGACACCGTGTGGTCGGGGACGAGGATGTCGCCGTCGGCGGGGTAGACGCAGCGGTTGATGACGTGGTTCACGACGCGGTGGTTGACGGCGATCATGATGCCGGCGCCTGCCACGATCTCCACCGCCTCCGAGCCGGCCATCGCGGCCAGGCGCCCGCCCCAGGGGCCGGCGGCGTTGACGACCATGGCGCAGGAGATGGTCAGGTCCTCGCCGGTCTTGAGCCCGTGGGCGCGCACGGCGACGACGCGCCGGTCGCTTCCCTCACCCTCAACCACCAGGCCGGTGACCTCGTGGTAGGTCAGCACCTGCGCGCCGTGGGCACGGGCCGAGCGGGCGGCGCCCCACACCATCTGCCAGCCGTCCACGGCGGCGTCGTTCACTGCGAAGGCGCGCTTGATGCCTGGGTTCAGCCGCGGCTCCATCCGCAGCGCCTCGGACAGGCTCAGCTCCTCACAGGCGACGCCGGTGGCCTGCGCGCCGATGAGGAACTGGTCGGAGAAGTCCAGGTCGTCCTCGGGGGTGACGACGAACATGCCACCCGTGCGCTCGATGGCGTCGGCGTGGATGCGGGAGACGATGGCGTTCTCCTCGGCGCACTCGCGCGCGGACCTGGGGTCGGACACGACGTAGCGGCCCCCGGAGTGCAGCAGCCCGTGGAAGCGGCCCGAGGTGCCCTGGGCCAGGTCGGCGCGCTCCAGGAGCACCACGCTCATGCCGCGCATGGCGGCATCCCGCGCGACGCCGACGCCGGTGGCTCCGCCGCCGACGACGACCACGTCGGCAGTCATGGCTCTCACTGGGGACCTCCTCGTCCGTCTTGTCCAGGCGGTTGCCTTGACTCATGCCTGTGCGGCGCGTTCCTGCCCGCGCCCGGCTTCATGCCTACACGCCTCCGAGAGCTCGTGCACGCCTGGTGCGCAAACGTTCACCTCCAGACACGATTCTTCGCACCTATTCCCTGGCGCGATCACCCAAAAGGGGACTTATCCCCGGAATTCAGAGGATTCTCCGACTTAGTCACGCCTAATTGGCACGTAACAGAGCCGACGCCGGGGTGCGAGCACCCGTGTGACCTCGAGTACTTTCGGACCTGTTCGGGCGCGGCCAGGACTGCGCCCGTTCCTTCGTGCAATGCGAACGGCTGCACGCCGCTCGCCCTACGCATCGAGCACGCTGTCGTGCAGAAAGTGAGCAGGCCATGAGTCTCGCCCAGATCTTCCTCTCGGAGTTCTTCGGGACGTTAATCCTCATCCTCTTCGGTGCCGGCGTCTGCGCCGCCGTCAACCTCCCCAAGTCCAAGGCGCAAGGATCCGGCTGGATTGTGATCGCCTTCGGCTGGGGCCTGGCGGTATTCATGGGCGTCTACGCCGCCTACGCCACCGGCGGCCACCTGAACCCGGCAGTCACCATCGGCCTGGCCGTGGCCGGCAAGGACCTGGCGGCGGGTGTCCCTGCCACCGCCGCGAACATCTGCATCTACATCCTCGCCCAGATGCTGGGCGCCATCGTCGGCGCCGTGTGCGCCTGGCTCGCCTACAAGAAGCACTTCGATGAGGAGGCGCCCGCGGACGCCAAGCTCGGCTGCTTCTCAACCGGCCCCGGCATCCGCTCCTACGGCTGGAACGTAGTCACCGAGGCCATCGCCACCTTCACCCTGGTCGCCTGGGTCATCTACAACGGCAAGTCCCCCTCGGAGCTGGGCCCGCTGGCCGTGGCCTTCGTGATCGTGGCCATCGGCCTGTCGCTCGGTGGCCCCACCGGCTACGCCATCAACCCCGCCCGCGACCTGGGCCCGCGCATCGCCTACGCAATCCTGCCGATCCGCGGCAAGGGCTCAGCTGACTGGGCCTACGCCTGGGTGCCGGTAGTCGGCCCCCTCATCGGCGCCGTCGTCGCCGGGCTGCTGATCCCCAACATGGCCGGGCTGTTCTGACGCCCGCGCCGCCGTCACAACGAAGTGAAACCGAGAAGTGAACAGAAAGGACTGTCCATGACCGAGGTATCCGAGACCGAGAAGTACGTCCTGGCGATCGACCAGGGCACCACCTCCTCCCGGGCGATCGTCTTCAACCACTCCGGCCAGGTCGTATCCATCGGCCAGCAGGAGTTCACCCAGATCTTCCCCAACCCCGGCTGGGTTGAGCACGACCCGGTGGAGATCTGGGAGTCGGTGCGCGCCGTCGTCGCCGAGGCCCTGCAGAAGGCGGAGATCAACCGCCACTCGCTGGCCGCCGTCGGCATCACCAACCAGCGCGAGACCACCATCGTGTGGGACAGGCACACCGGCGAGCCGATCTACAACGCCATCGTCTGGCAGGACACCCGCACCGCCGCCATCGCCCGGGAGATCGCCGCCGGCGACCCGCTGGGCACCGAGCGCTACCGCCAGATCACCGGTGAGAACATCTCCACCTACCCCTCGGCCACCAAGGTGAAGTGGATCCTGGACAACGTGCCCGGGGCCCGCGAGAAGGCGGAGGCCGGGGACCTGCTGTTCGGCACGCCCGACACCTGGGTGGTGTGGAACCTGACCGGCGGCGTCAACGGCGGCGTGCACGTCACCGACGTCACCAACGCCTCCCGCACGCTGCTGATGGACGTGCGCACCCTGCAGTGGCGCGAGGACATCTGCGCGGACTTCGGCATCCCGATGTCGATGCTCCCCCAGATCAAGTCCTCCTCCGAGGTCTACGGCTACGGCCGCAAGAACGGCCTGCTGATCGACACCCCGATCTCCGGCATCCTCGGCGACCAGCAGGCGGCCACCTTCGGCCAGGCCTGCTTCGAGGTCGGCACCGCGAAGAACACCTACGGCACCGGCTGCTTCATGCTGATGAACACCGGTGAGGAGCCCGTCTTCTCGAAGAACGGCCTGCTGACCACGGTGCTGTACCAGCTCGGAGACGCCAAGCCGGTCTACGCGCTGGAGGGGTCCATCGCGGTGGCGGGCTCCCTGGTGCAGTGGCTGCGCGACAACCTCGGCATGATCGAGAAGTCCAGCGACATCCAGGCGCTGGCGCGCACGGTGGAGGACAACGGCGGGGTGTACTTCGTGCCCGCCTTCTCCGGGCTGTTCGCCCCCTACTGGCGCGACGACGCCCGCGGCGTAATCGTGGGCCTGACCCGTTACGCCACCAAGGGGCACATCGCCCGCGCCGTGGAGGAGTCCACCGCCTTCCAGTCCGCCGAGCTGCTCGATGCGATCAACGCCGACGCCGGCGTGCCGCTCAAGGAGCTCAAGGTCGACGGCGGCATGACTAACGACGACCTGGTCATGCAGTTCCAGGCCGACCTGTGCGGCGTCGACGTAATCCAGCCCGTGGTGGCCGAGACCACCGCGCTGGGCGCCGCCTACGCCGCCGGCATCGCGGTGGGCTTCTGGAACGGCACCGAGGACGTCGTGGCCAACTGGCAGGAGGGCAAGCGCTGGACCCCGTCCATGGACGCCGCCGAGCGCGACCGCACCTACCGGCTGTGGAAGAAGGCCGTCACCCGCACCCTCGACTGGGTCGACGACGACGTGAAGTGAGCGCCGGCGTCGGGACCGCCCCGTGAGGCCCCACGGGCCACGCATCCCGGCCCGACGCGCGCGCCCCGAGACCGGCTGGGGCCCGGCACCACTGCGGTGCCGGGCCCCAGCGCCTACCCGGCAGCAGGCGGTGCCGAATAAGGTTTCCCAACCTTCATGTGACGAGAGCGATTTGATGTGATAATTCAGTGGTCGCTGTCGTCTCGCGGCCTCACCACGAAGCCGGCGGACTTCGGCACCGTCGTCGCCACCCCTCCCGGAACAGCTCATGACACTCACAGCTCCACTGCTCGCCACGGCCTTCACGCCCTCGACGACCGCCGTCGGCGGCAATGTCTTCCTCACCGCGATCATCGGACTGCTGCCGCTGATCGCGTTCTTCGTACTCATGGGGGCCTTCAAGGTCGCCACGCACTGGTGCGCGATCATCGCCCTGGCACTGTCCGCCGTGATCGCCGTCGCGGCCTTCCACATGCCAGTGGGAATGACGGCACTATCGGCCACGCAAGGCCTGGCCATGGGCTTCGTGCCGATCATCTACATCATCATCGCCGCCGTCTGGCTGTACAACCTGACCGAGACCTCCGGCCGCAGCCAGGACCTCAAGGCCGTGTTCAACGCCATCGGCAAGGGAGACCAGCGCGCCCAGGCCCTGATCGTCGCCTTCTGCTTCTGCGGCCTGCTGGAGGGCCTGGCCGGCTTCGGCGCCCCGGTAGCCATCACCGCCGCCATGCTGGTGACGCTGGGGGTGCCCAAGCTCAAGGCGGCGATCGCCACCATCGTGGGCAACGGCATCTACGTCGGCTTCGGCGCCATGTCCATCCCGGTGACCACCGCCGGGAACCTCGGCGGCCAGGACCCGGTGTCCGTCGCGCAGAACATGGGCCACCTGACCTCGCTTATCTGCCTGCTGGTTCCCTTCCTGCTGCTGTTCATCCTCGACGGCGCCCGTGGGGTGCGCCAGCTGTGGCCGCTGGCACTGGTAGCCGGGATCGCGGCCGGCATCGGCCACTTCACTACCCCGAGCCTCTCCTACGAGCTGACCTCGGTGGTGGGCGCCCTGCTGGCCTTTGCCGCCTGCTACCTGTTCCTGCTGGCCTGGACGCCAAGCACGCCCAGCGAGTACCACTCAGAAATCGCTGCCGCAGACAAGCCCGACCGTGAGCGCGTCATCCTGGCGCTGCTGCCCTACGTGCTGGTGGTGGTCATCATCGCCATCACCAAGCTGTGGAAGCTCGGCGTGGACCTGTCCGCCGTCCTGTCCGGCACCGACATCAAGATCCAGTGGCCGGGCGTGTACGGCAACCTGCTCACCGCCGACGGTGAGGCCTCCACCTCCGCCATCTACAACCTGCAGACGCTATCCAACCCGGGCACCTGGATCCTGCTTACGGCGGTGATCGTCTGCATCGTCTACGGCACCCGCTCCTCGGGGGGACGCTTCCAGACCTCCATCGGCGCCATGTTCGCAGTACTGCCGCGCACCATCTACACCCTGCGCATGTCCATCCTCACCATCGCCTCCGTGATGGCGCTGGCCTACGTCATGAACTTCTCCGGCCAGACCACGGCTGTCGGTGCCGCCCTGGCCACCACCGGTGCCGCCTTCGCCTTCCTCTCCCCCGTGCTCGGCTGGATCGGCACGGCGGTGGCGGGCTCGGCCACCAGCGCCGGGGCACTGTTCGCCAACCTGCAGGCCACCGCCGCCGCGCAGGCAAACCTGGACCCGCGCATCCTGCTGGCCGCCAACACCATCGGCGGTGGCCTGGGCAAGATCGTCTCCCCGCAGAACCTGGCGGTGGTCACCACCGCCGTGGACGCCCCCGGCACCGACGCGGAGATCCTCAAGAAGGCCGCCCCCTACTCCCTCGGCCTGCTGCTGGTGCTGTGCTGCCTGGTGCTGGCCGCCTCCCAGGGCTGGCTGGGCGCCTACATGCCGGCGTGACGGTGGCGCCGGCGAGGTCGACCGGGGGCCGTTTGTCGGATACGGCCGCTTCCTCCCCGGTAACTCCGCGTTCGCGGTGGCCTCGGGAGGTGGGGGCCGTAGCCGGGCTCCCATGGTCGTACTCGGGCTGGCGGGTGTGCGGCCGACTCCCGAGGTGCGGACTTCTCAGCGCACTGGCTGTCTGCATGGCTCTTCTTCTTGCAGCCTGCTCGGTTACTCCTCTCCTGGGTCGGGACGCCCAGCCGGACAGCACGCAGGATGCGCGTTTCGCCGAATTCACGCAGTACGTTCCCGACCCACTGACCGTCCAGACCTCCCTGGACTCGGTCACCAGCCGCATGCCGGCCATGGGCGCCACAGGCGTGCACTTCGTCGGGCAGTACCGGGTCAACAAGGGCGAGTGGCCGCTGCCGGAACCCGATCGCCCCTACTGGTTCCACGCCGTCGCCGAAGTCGACCAGGCCACCAGCCGGGCTTTGGGCGACGCCGCGACTACCACGCCCGACCTGCTGCCGCCGATCTACCCCGACCTGCACCAGTACGTCCCCCAGGACTGCACCTTCGTCACCGTCCCGGAGTCCGACGCGAACCGGATTCTTGACACCGAGAACGCCGACCTCGTGGGCGGCTCGGAGCGGTTCACCGTGGATGAGCTGGCACTGTCCACCGACTGCGACCTCGTCGTCATGGTCGGCACCGGGCACTACTCCTGACGGCGTAACACCATGCTCAAGGCGGGGCTCGTAGTGGGGTGGCATTCCCGTAGGGGTCCCTTAAGCGGCGGGAAGACGCTTCGTACCCTGACCCGACGGTTCGTACTTTCCGGTGGACGCTTCGTACCCCGAGCCGACGGTTCGTACCCTAAAGTGCCGAACCGTCACCGCAAGGTACGAAGCGCTGATGCGAAGTGCCGAAGCGTCGTCGGAAGTGCCGAAGCGTCGTCGCCGGGTGGCCAACCGCAAGCAGCCGCACGCCCCGGACACCACCCCAGCCTCCACGTCCGCATCCTCGAACCGGAGGAGTCAGCCGATGACATTGTCGACCGCACGCGGCAACAGGTGAGGAAAACCGAAGGCCGGAGTTGCGGAATGTGACCCGCAACGCGCCCGCAGCGGTGCCCGAGGAGGCCCCCCACCACCCCGAACTACCCCCACTTTTCCGCGAGATTTCAGCCTTCAACCAGAGAGTTTGAAGGTGCTCGCACACACCGGTGGAGACCTTCCCGCCGCCGTCCTAACCTGGTCACGGTTACGCCAATGCATCTCGTGGAGGAAAGGACCTCACACCGTGCGCGTCGCACTATTCGCCACGTGTCTGGCAGACACGATGTTCCCCCAGGCCGCACAGGCCACCGTCAGTATTCTCGAGCGGCTCGGCCACGAGGTGGTCTTCCCCCAGGGGCAGGCCTGCTGCGGCCAGATGCACGCCAACACCGGCTACTTCAAGCAGGCCGCCTCCATCGTCGCCAACCACGTCAAGACCTTCGAGCCGGTCCTGGACGGGGAGTGGGACGCCGTCGTCGTCCCCTCCGGGTCCTGCGCGGGCGCCGCCCGGCACGAGCAGCGCCTGGTGGCTGAGCACGTGGGCGACTCCTCCCTGGTTAAGCGCGTGGACGCGCTGAGCAACTACACCTACGACATCTCCGAGTTCCTCATTGACGTGCTCGGACTGGAGGACGTAGGCGCCTACTTTCCGCACACGGTCACCTACCACCCCACCTGCCACTCCATGCGGGTGGCGCACGTGGGGGACCGCCCCTACCGGCTGCTGCGCGCAGTCGAGGGCCTGACCCTCATCGAGCTTCCCGATGAGAAGGTCTGCTGCGGATTCGGCGGCACCTTCTCCATCAAGAACTCCGACACCTCCACCGCCATGGTGGCGGACAAGGCCGCCAACGTCATGTCCACCGGCGCCGAGGTGCTGTGCACCGGTGACTACTCCTGCCTGATGAACATCGGCGGTGCCCTGTCCCGCGTCAACTCCGGCGTGCGCGTAATGCACCTGGCGGAGATCCTCGCCTCCACCAAGGAGGCCCCCTTTGAAGGCCACGCCTCCTTCCAGCCCAGCAACGACCAGGTGAGGTTGTGACGACTCAAATGACCCAGACATTTCTAGGCATGCCCGCCTCCGCCCCCGACGAGCAGCCCCACACCGGCGGCTGGCGCACCAACGTCGAGGTCCCGCAGGACACGCTGCGCTGGGGCCACACCTTCCCCGAGGGAGCACACAAGACCCTTGCCAACACCCAGATGCGCCGCAACCTGGGCCACGCCACGCGCACCATCCGCAACAAGCGGCAAATGCGCGTGGACGAGATGCCGGACTGGGAGGACCTGCGCAACGCCGCCGAGGCCGTCAAGTTCGAGGTCGCCTCCCGCCTGCCCGAGCTGCTGGAGCAGTTCGAGGCGAATGTGACCGCCAACGGCGGCATCGTCCACTGGGCGCGCGACGCCGCGGAAGCCAACCGGATCGTCGCCGACATCATCAAGTCCAAGGGCGTGGACGACGTCGTCAAGGTCAAGTCCATGGCCACCCAGGAGACCAACCTCAACGAGTACCTGGCAGACGAGGGCATCACCGCCCACGAGACCGACCTGGCGGAGATGATCGTCCAGCTCGCCGACGACATGCCCTCCCACATCGTGGTCCCGGCGATCCACCGCAACCGCTCCGAGGTGCGCGGCATCTTCCTGGACCGCATGGGGGACGCGCCCGAGGACCTGTCGGACCAGCCCGAGGAGCTCGCCGGGGCCGCCCGCGCCCACCTGCGCCGCAAGTTCCTGCACGCCTCCGTGGCTGTCTCCGGCACCAACATGGGCATCGCCGAGACCGGCACCGTCTCCATCTTCGAGTCCGAGGGCAACGGCCGCATGTGCCTGACCCTGCCGGACACGCTGATCACGCTGATGGGCATCGAGAAGCTGGTACCGCGCTACCAGGATGCGGAGATCTTCACCCAGCTGCTGCCGCGCTCCGCCACCGGTGAGCGCATGAACCCCTACACTTCCATGTGGACGGGTGTCACCCCCGGCGACGGCCCCCAGGAGTTCCACCTGATCCTCATGGACAACGGCCGCACGAAGGTACTCACCGACCCGATCGGCAGGCAGGCACTGGCCTGCATCCGCTGCGGCTCGTGCATGAACATCTGCCCCGTCTACCAGCACACCGGCGGGCACGCCTACGGCTCGGTCTATCCCGGCCCGATCGGCTCGATCCTCACCCCCCAGCTCACTCAGGGGCTCGACGACGACGATCCGGTCCACACCCTGCCCTTCGCCTCCTCCCTGTGCGGGGCCTGCGCGGAGGTGTGCCCGGTCAAGATCGACATCCCCACCATCCTGATTCACCTGCGGGCCCGCAGCGTGGACGTCAAGCGCCGCCTGGTGCCGGACATGTGGGACGTGGCCATGAACACCACCGGCCCGCTCATGTCCAGCGGAAAGGCCTGGCTGGCGGCCACCGAGGGGGTCAAGGCCACCCGCCTGCTCGGGAAGGACGGCAGGATCGGCGCCCTGCCCTTCCCCGCCTCCCTGTGGACGCGCTCGCGCGACCTGCCCGTCGCCCCCAAGGAGTCGCTGCGGCACTGGTGGAAGCGCACCCACCCCGAGGGCATCACTCCTGCCCGCCCGGCAACCGACGCCGCAGCTGACGCCACCGCCCAGCCCACCACCGAGGAGAACCGCTGATGGACGCCAAGACCGCTATTCTCGCCCGCGCCCGTGAAGCGATCTCCCGCTCGCAGCAGGGTCGGCCCGTGCGGGAGGTCCCCCGCAACTACATTCGCGTCGGCGCCGACGCCCCCGGCTCGGAACCGGTGGTCGCGGACATGGCCGAGAAGCTCGAGGACTACTCCGCCAAGGTCGTGCGCGCCCCCAAGGATGCCGCCATCCTGGACGCCATTGACGAGCTGCTCGGGGATGCGCGCAGCGTCGTCGTCCCTGCCGGGCTGCCGCAGGCCTATAAGGACGCGGCCGCACGCGGCGGGCGCACGGTGCGCGAGGACTCCCGCGAGCAGCCGATCCCTACCCTCGAGCTGGACCAGCTCGATGCCGTGGTCACCTGCTCCCGCGTGGGCATCTCCCTGTCCGGCACAATCTGCCTGGACGGGGAGCCCGACCAGGGTCGGCGTGCCATCACGCTTGTTCCAGACAAGCATGTAGTCGTCCTGGAGCGGGAAATGATCATGCCGACGGTGCCGCAGGCGGTGGAGGTGCTCGGGCAGCACCCGACCCGCCCCACCACCTGGATCGCCGGCGGCTCGGCCACTTCCGATATCGAGCTGGTGCGTGTCAACGGCGTGCACGGCCCGCGTAACCTGGGCGTGGTGATCGCACACTGAAGCCGACTCTGGTGCCCGTGCGGAAGCCAACGCTGAAAGCGGCGGCAGGTGCGGCGCAGCTCCCCTCCCGGCACCGGGCGTCACGGCAACTGGCGGCCGCATGACAGCAAGTAGCCCAGAGCCGCTCTCGGCGCGCCCGGAGGCACGGGCGCGCCGAGAGGCGCTGATCCGCGAGCTGCGGGAACGCGGCGAGATGGAGGTATCCGAGCTCCCGGGGCGATTCGGGGTGTCCGTGGAGACCATCCGCCGCGACCTGCGCCACCTGGAGTCCAGTGGGCGCATCATCCGCACCTACGGGAGGGTTGCTGCCGCCGAGTCCGCCACCTATGAGACCAGCCGCGCCTTCCGCTCCAGCCACAACGCCGGTGAGAAGGACCGCATTGCCCGCGCCGCCGTGGCCTGCCTGGGGCACGCAGAAACGGTATTCCTGGACGAGGGCAACCAGCCGGCTCTGGTCGGGCGAGCCCTGCCCGAGGACCGTACCCTCACGGTCGTTACCACTTCCCTGCCAACCGCGATTGAGCTGGCCGAGCGGCCCCGCTACACCGTGATCGCCGTCGGCGGCCGGATACGGCCCAAGACTCTCGGCGCCGTCGACCACTGGGCCACCGCCATGCTGGCGCGAATCGAGCCGGACCTGGCGTTCATCGGAGCCAATGGCATCACCGATGACGGCTGGCTGACCACCCCGGATCCTGCTGTGGCAGCAGTCAAGGAGGCAGCCCTAACGGTGGCCCACCGCACCATCCTGGTGGGCAGCCACACCAAGTTCGGCCACTCCACCTTCGTGCGCTTCGGCCACGTGCGCTCGCTGGAGCGCATCATCACCGGCCGGGAGCTGCGGGCCGCGACGGCGCGCAGACTTGGCGCCCTGGGTCCCCAGGTCGAACGAGTCTGAGCGGGAGCGGCACTTTAGGAGCAGGAGCCTGGCAGCCACCCGGTGCCGCCAGCCGGCGGCGCGCGGCCAGGCCGCCGCCGACTGCAGCCCCAAGTTCGCCCGCTCCCGTCCCCACTTGGGGCGAAGGCTGTCGGAAACGGTCACCGGCACGCCCGGCTTCGGTAACCGCCGTCCCCTCGCGGGCGCCCTGAGCCGCGTCGCCGAGGCGCTTGAGGAGCCGGACACCGGTAAACCTGACGTGCCCAACCGGTCACCGAAGCGGTCACCTCCCGGTCGCAAACTGGGTTTACCGGCGAAGGACGCCGGCCCTGACCCAGCGACCAAAGGTGATCGAGCAACGATGCCCTCCTCCAACAGGTTCATAGCAGCCATACAGAAAACCGGATTCCCCACCAACCTCGCGGCCGGCTTCCTGGCCGTCATCATCTTCGTGATCGGTGACGGGATCGAAGCGGTGTGGATCACCAACTACCTGTCCAGCGACGCCGTCGGCTTCGCCGTCTCCCAGGCCTCAATGATCGTCACCTCCTACGGCGTAGTGGTGGCCATCGCAGCCTTCCTTTCTGGCGCCCTGTGCGACGCAATCGGCTGCCGCCGGGTGATGCTGATCGGCCTGGTCTCCTTCCTGGTGTTCGACGCGCTGTTCATCGCGGTGGGCCTGCCCAGCCACAACCTGCCACTGCTGCTGCTGTTCTACGGCATGCGCGGCTTCGGGTATCCCATGTTCGCCTACGGGTTCCTCACCTGGACCATGATGGTGACCCCGCCCGCACGCCAGTCCTCGGTCTCCGGCTGGTTCTGGTTCGCCTTCAGCTTCGGCATGCAGCTGCTCGGCTCCTACTTCTCCAGCCTGCTGCTGCCGCACATCGGCCACATCGCCACCCTGTGGCTCGGCTGGGTCCTCGCCGCGGTTGGCGGCGTGATCGGCATGCTGTTCCTGCGCATGCACCCCTCCTCGGCGCAGACCCAGGGCAAGTCGGTGGCGCAGTCCGTCGGCTCGGCCGTGTCCGTGCTGTGGCGCTACCCGAAGGTCTCCATCGGCGGCATCGTGAAGGTCATCAACCTCTCCGGCCAGTACGGCATGCAGGCCTACTACGTGGTCTACCTGCACAAGGTCTACGGGATGCCCGAGTCCCAGGCCATCCTGGAGTTCTCCATCTTCGGCTTCGTGGCCATCATTGGCGACGTGTTCTGGGGCGTGGTCGGTGACAAGCTGGGCTGGCGCAACACCCTGCAGTGGTTCGCCACCCCGATTACGGCGGCGGCGCTGGCCTACATCTACCTGATCCCGATCGTCGCGGGCCCGAACTTCTTCCTGATCGCCCTGGGCACCTCCGCCGTCGGCATCGGGCTCAGCGCCCACGTACCCACGACGCCGCTGATCACCGCTCACGCCCACGGCGAGACCGGCAACGCGCTGGCCATCCTGAATCTCGGTGCCGGACTGGGCGCCTTCGTGGGCCCCGCCATCGTCACCCTGCTGATGGGTGACGAGACCACCGCCGGCGGCTACCTGTGGGTGGCCATGGCGCTGGCCGGCATCTACGTCATCTCCTTCTTCCTGTGCTTCGCCCTGAAGCTGCCCGGCAACGCCCGCATCCTCGAGTCCTTCGGCGACGAGGACGCCGACGCACACAAGGAGGCAGTCACCGCCTGATCCCGCACCAGCAGCGCCGTCGTCACCCGGCCGGGGCGCCTGCCGCGGCCCGGCCGGGAGCCGACCCAAGAACCCGTCCGACTCCGCACCGCTAAACCCGATCCAAGACAAGGATGTCAACATGACCACCACACTCGCCGCCTCCCCCCTCGCCCCCACCTACGACCGCTCCGCCATCACCACCGGCATCGTCCACATGGGCGTGGGCGGCTTCCACCGCGCCCACCAGGCCATGTACCTCGACCGGCTCATGCGTGAGGGCAAGGCCCTGGACTGGGGCATCTGCGGGGTGGGCCTGCTGCCCCAGGACGCCCGCATGCGCGACGCCCTGACCGGGCAGGACTTCCTGTACAGCCTGACCCTCAAGCACCCCGACGGCCACCACGAGCCGGCGATCATCGGCTCCATCTGCGACTACCGCTTCGCCCCCGAGGACCGCGCCGGCGTGCTGGAGGTGATGACCGCAGCCACCACGCGGATCGTCTCCCTGACCGTCACCGAGGGCGGGTACAACATCGACGACGCCACCGGCACCTTCCGTGCCGAGGCCCCCGGGGCCGCCCACGACGCCGCCAACCCCCGCGAGCCGGAGACCTCCTTCGGCTACATCGTGGAGGCGCTGCGGCTGCGCCGCGAGGCCGGGATCGCACCCTTCACCGTGATGAGCTGCGACAACCTGCCCGGCAACGGGAAGATCGCCCGCACCGCCGTCGTGTCCCAGGCGCGCCTGTCCGACCCGGAGCTGGCGGACTGGATCGACGCCAACGTCGCCTTCCCCAACTGCATGGTTGACCGCATCACCCCGCAGACCACCCCCGCCGATATTGAGGAGGTGCGCGCCGAGCTGGGCGTGGAGGACGCCTGGCCGGTGGTGGCCGAGCCCTTCACCCAGTGGGTGCTGGAGGACGAATTCCCCGCCGGGCGCCCACCCTACGAGGAGGTCGGGGTGCAGATGGTCGACGACGTCGTCCCCTACGAGCTGATGAAGCTGCGGCTGCTGAACGCCTCCCACCAGGGCCTGGCGCACTGGGGGCGGCTGCTGGGCATGGAGTACGCGCACACGGCCGCCGCCGACGGCGACATCGCCGCCTGGGTGCGCACCTACCTGGAGCGCGAGGCGCGGCCGCGGCTGCTGCCCGTGCCGGGCATCGACCTGGATGAGTACATCGACACGCTCTTCGAGCGCTTCACCAATGAGGCGATCGCGGACACGCTGCTGCGGCTGGCGCAGTTCGGCCCCTCCGGCATGCCGAAGTTCGTGCTGCCGACCGTGCGCGACAACCTCGCCGCGGGCGGGCCGATCCGCCTGGGCGCGGCCATGTGCGCCGCCTGGTCGCTGGGGGTGCTCGGCACCGACGAGAACGGGGAGGCGATCCCGGTGGCCGACGACCTGCGGCCCTTCGCGGAGAAGCAGGAGGCGGGCGACGAGCTCGGCTTCATCGGCAACCGGGAGATCTTCGGCGACCTGGCCGACGACGAGCGCTTCCGCACCGCCTACACCGAGGAGCTGGCGGCGCTCAAGCGCGAGGGCGCCCGCGCCCGCATGCGCGCCCTGCTCGGCTCGCCTGAATGATCACCCGACTCCCTTCACCCCTTCACCGAGACCGGCACTCGTTACACGCCCAAACCGGCACTTGTAACACACCGAAACCGGCACCAATGACGGGCCCGGCGACTTTGGTCGCCGGGCCCGTCGGATGCGTCGGATTAACAGAGCCGCGCTGAATCAGCCGGCCGCCGTCGCCTTGTTCTCCTCCTGCCGTGCCGCCCGCTCGGCGGCGGGCAGCCAGCCGGTGTTCACCAGTCGCACCTGGTACCACCAAGCAACCGCGAACAGGATCGCGCCGAAGGCGAGTGCGCTGAGCGAGCCGCCGACGGCCCCCAGACGACTGAGCAGCCCCACGATCGAACCGAACCAGCCGAAGTCGGCGTCACCAAAGGTGGAATTGGCCAAACCGAGTGAACCCATGACGGTCAGCAGCGCGGCGGGCAGGAAGGTGATAAGCACGCCATTGACGAAACCGCCCAGAATCGCACCGCGACGCCCGCCTGTGGCATTGCCGAATACACCGGCGCCGCCGCCGTCGAAGAAGTGCGGGACCATGCCGGGCAGGATCAGCGCCATCCCCCAAGCAGGACCGAACCAGACGGCAATCAGCGCCAAAGACGCCAGACCGCCCACGAAGGAGGCGATGAATCCGATCAGGGAGGCGTTGGGCCCAAAGGGGAATACGATCGGGATGTCGAGCGCGGGCTTGGCGCCGGGCACCACCCGGTTGGCGATTCCCTGGAACGCGGGAACCAGCTCACCGAGGATGATGCGCACCCCGTACAGGATGATGCTGACGCCGATTCCGAACTGCAGCGCCTGGGCGAAGGCCGCCATGATGTAGGAGCCGTAGGTGTCGGAGGTCTGAGCCCCCTCGAAGACGCCCATTAGCTCCTCCTTGGGCACGGCGACAATCCCCCAGACGGCGAACACCAGGTACAGGACCAGCATGAGCAGCGTCGTCGAGACCATGGAGTCGCGCAGGAAGCGCAGCCCCTGCGGAAACTTCATGTCCTCGGTAGAGCGCGAACGCTTACCGACGGCGCTGCCAAGCGCGCCCGCCAACAGGTAACCGACCGTGTTGAAGTGCCCGACCGCCAGCTTGTCATCCCCGGTCACCCGGTTCATGTACGGCTGGGCGAACGTCGGCATCACCACCATGATGGTGCCCATAAGCACCGAGCCGATCACTACCACGAGGGCGGAGTGCCCGGGGCCGAAGCCCACCGAGAGGACCACGGCCAGCAGCGTCGCCATGAACACCATGTGGTGTCCGGTCAGGAACACGTACTTCAGCGGGCTGAACCTGGCCAGCAGCAGCATGATCAAGAAGCCGAGCACGATGAGGTAGGCGGAGGTGGTCCCGTACTCGCTCGCGGCCTGGGCGGTGATGACCTCGTTGGTCGGGACCACGCCGTGGGCCCCGGTGACCCTGAAGATGAGGTCGCCGAAGGGGGCCAAGGAGCTGGTCACCACCGTGGCGCCGGCGCCGAGGATCAGGTAGCCCATTGCGGCCTTGAGTCCCCCGCCGATGACCTGCCCGGCAGACTTGCGCAGGGCGATCAGGCCGACAGCTGCGACGATACCGATCAGGTAGGCGGGAACGTTGAGGATCTCCTGGCTGATGAAATCGAGTACCGCAACCAGCACGTTCACTGGGTCTTCTCCCTTAGGGCGGCCTCGATCTCAGAGATGTCAGTGAAGTTGTGGACCACGGCGATCGGGGTGGACAGGCCCGTGAGCTCCTCGGCCAGCTCGGCGGAGGTGATAATCAGGTCGGCGCTCTGCGCGGCGCCCTTGGCGGTGCCGATATCGGAGGTGGAGACGTCGGCGTCCAGGCCGAGCGAGGCGGCGGCCTGCTCGACGTTCATCTTCAGCAGCATCGAGGTGCCGATGCCCATGCCGCAGACGCAGGTGATGTTCATTCTTCTTCCAATCCGGTAGAGGTGGTGGTATCGGTTGAGCTGGGGTCAAGCAGTCCGCGGAGCGCCGCCGGGGTGGGTGCACGGTCCAGCTCCGCGCGCGAGGTGGGGTCGGACAGGGCGCGGGCGAGGGCGGCCATGACATCCAGGTGCTCGCGCTCGTCCTTGGCGGCCAAGCCGATGATGTGACGCACCGGATCGTTCGGGCTGCCGAACTCGACGGGGTGCACCAGCCGCACCCAGCTCATGCCGGTGCGCAGCACAGCCGGGGAGGGCCGCGAGTGCGCCAAGGCGAGCCCCGGAGCGATCACAATGTAGGGACCGTGCTCCTCAACGGCCGCGATCATCTCCTCGGTGTATTCGGGCGTCGCCGCCCCGGAAGCGGTGAGCCCCTCGCCCGCGAGCCGGAGTGCGCCGCGCCAGTCGGTCGCGTCGACGTCGAGCCGGAAGGAGGTATCCGGTAAGGCGGTGGACAGAGTGAGAGCGGCCATCATTGCCTCTTCTCGTCATATGGGCCGGTGGGTTCCGGTGAGCATGACGATACCGGCCGCAGGCCCGTTATGTAAAGAGCTTTACAAAACTGTCTGGAGCCGGTCGCCGCGAGGTCACCCGGGACAGCAGCATGTCCAGATGGGCGGGGGCAGTCAGTAGATCCTGGGCCAGCAGCGCCGCGCCAACGACGCCGGCGTCCGCCCCTAACTGCGCCGAGGCGATCACGAGCGGCCGAGTGGCCTCCTGCGGCCCGACGGCGTCAAGGGCGGCCCGCAGCGGGTCCAGGAACACTGCTCCGCCGTCGGCGAGGGCACCGGCAACCACCACCGCGGAGGGATTGAGAACCGCAACGACCGGGGCGAGCGCACGGCCCACGAGTCGCGCAGACAGTTCGAGCAGCTCGATACTCAGTGAGTCCCCGCGCAGGGCGAGCCCGGAGAGCTCTTCGCTACTGTCCACCGTCCAGCCGGCCGCGCTCAGCCGTTCCCGCAGGGCCCAGCCACCGGCCACCGACTCCAGGCAGCCGAATCGCCCGCAACGGCACTGCCGCCCCTCCGGAATCCGCATGTGCCCGATCTCTCCGGCCGCCCCGGTGGCGCCCGTGCGCACGACGCCATTAATCACGGCGGCCGCGGCGATCCCCTCGCCCGCCTTAACCAGGACGATGTCGTCGGAGCTGGACCAGCGCATCCGGTACTCGCCGAGTGCGGTCACCTGCACGTCACTGCCCACGGCCACCGGGACACCATCGAAGTCTCCCGTCAGCTCCGCGGCGATGTCCACGCCGTGCCAGCCGGGCATCAGCGCGGGGTGGACCAGGCGCCCCGAGAGGGGGTCGACCGCGCCGGGAACGCATACTCCCGCACCCAGGACGCTACCCGTGGCACCGATTTGCTTGACCATTGCCTGCAGACGACGACGGACCCAGGGGAGTACCGCGCCAGGACCACCGGAGAGGTCCAGTAGCCGGTCATCGCGCACCAGGATCGTCCCCGCGAAGTCCGTCACCGCCAGGCGGGTGCGCGCGCTGCCAATGTCGACGGCTAGCAGCGTGCCGCAGCCGGGGCGAATCCGGAAGACCGTGCGCGGCCTGCCACCGGTTGAGGCGTCCTGCCCGGCCTCATCCACCAGCCCCGAGCGCAGCAGCGCGTCGAGCCGCTTGCCCAGCGTGACCCGCGAGAGCTGCAGACGATCCTGAAGCTCGGGCCGGGTAGTCGCCTCTCCGCGACGTATCAGCCCGAGGAGTTCGCTGGTCTCAGCCTCTCGAACGTTGCCCATCACGCCGCCTCACGCTTGCCCCTCGCCGAGATAGTACCCAATCCGCCGCAATCGGCGGCAGCCCCAGGATCGAGATCACGCCACCGCGCCCGGTCAGGGCCCCGCGCGCCCGGTCAGGGCCCCGCGCCCGGTCAGGGCCCCGCGCCCGGTCAGGGCCCTCGCGCCGGCTTCCTGACGGCCCCGGGCAGTGAACCCGTATTCGCGCGATTCGCCCCGCCCGCCCCGATCCGCATTTGCATTTCCCGACAACGCAGCCGTGCCCACCTGCACCCGCCCGGCAGGCTAGCCTTGGGCACCGTGAGCACCCGCGTCATCCTGCTTGCCGGCCCGTCCGGCTCCGGTAAGACGTCCCTGCTGCGGCGCTGCGGCGCGCGTCGGCTCAAACTCGACGACTTCTACCGCGACGGCGACGAGCCGGGCATGCCGCTGCTGGACGGCGGCGTCTCCGGCGCTGAAGGCGTCACCCGGGCCGAGGCCCAGAGCGCCATCGACTGGGACAACCCCGCCTCATGGGACGCAGACCGGGCAATGACCGCAATCCTCGACCTGTGCGCCACGGGCACGGCGACCGTGCCCGTGTACTCAATCCCGGATAACGCCACGGTCGACTACACGACCCTCGACGTCGACGCCCTGCCGGCCTTCGTCGCGGAGGGCGTGTTCGCCGCGGAGCTCGTTGACCGCTGCCGGGAGGCCGGCGTACTGGCCGATGCGCTCGTACTGCGGCGCCCACGGCTGCAGACCTGGTGGTTCCGACTGCGCCGCGACCTGGCCGAGCACCGTAAGCCGGTACACGTGCTGCTGCGTCGTGGCCTCCGGCTCGCCCGCGAGGAGCCCGCCAAGATCGCCGGCTGGGCGGCGAAGGGCTGCCGCCCGGTTGACCGCGCCGAGTGCGAGGCGACTATCGCTCGCCACCTCGGCGCGGACGTCCAGCAGTCGCGGGCCGACGACGCCGCCTAAGTCCCGTGCCTCGTCCCCCGCTTCCCCGGCCGCCCCGGGCGAAACCGATCCGGCCGCGGGATCTTGAGCCCGTCGGCGCCGTCGTCCTGCGGGCGGGCGGCTACGTCGACCGAGCGCGCCTCAGCGGCGTCGATGTCTCAGGGGTGGATCTGCGCGGGTTGGAGCTGGTCGAGTGCGTAGTTGAGGACGTGCGGGCCGATCGCGCTCATCTTGAGGAGTTGCGCCTGGCGGAGTCACGCGTGGACCGCTTGACCGCCTCCGAACTGCACGCGCAGCGGTCGGTGTGGCGTGAGGTGTCCTGGGAGTCCTCCCGGGTCGGGGCCTGCGAATGTCATGACGCGCAGTGGCGCAGCGTGCTGATTGAGGGCTGCCGCATCGGTTTCCTGGGGCTGGGACGGAGCAATCTGCTGGATGTGCGCCTGCGCGACTGCGCGCTGGACACGCTCGACCTGACTGCCGCCACGCTCAACCGGGTCGCTTTCGAGGACTGCCGTGTGGGCGAGCTGCGGATCCGGGAGAGTCGGCTCAAAGACGTGGACCTGCGTGGACTCACGCTTAATCAGCTCGACGACGCCGCGGGCCTGCGCGGTGCCTGGGTGGGTGCCGAGCAACTCGCGGAACTCGCGCCCGCGCTCGCCGCGCATGTGGGCCTTCGTGTCATCTAACCGCCGCTCCCCGCCAGTCTTTCTTCGCCTCGCCGAGTTCGGTCGAAGTTGCGCACCGAGTTCGGTCGCTCATAGGGCCCAAGGTAGGTCGGTACGGGTGAAGGTAGGTCTGTACCGGTGAAGGTAGGTCGGTACGGGCGCACAAGCGCTGGTAGCAAGATGCGGCCCCGGGCCGCGCGCCCGGTACCACGGCCGACCCGGAATGTGATGGGTTTTCCACAGGCGCGATGGAGCCAGTAGCGCCGCGGCTGTTGGTCACGCTACGGTTGCGTGCGTTAACGCCAAGCCGAAGCCCCAGCAAGTCCCGCCCGGGTCCTCAGCGAGGAGGCCACCCCCAACATGCCCACACACCCAAGCAAGCCACACGCCAGCACCCGCCACCACCAGGCCCGCGCCGCTGCCGCACACCCCCATGCGCCGAAACCTGCGCGCCGAGCGGATCACCTGCGCCGAGCCGGCGCACTGGCCATCTGCCTCACCCTACTGGGCGCCGGCTGCTCACACGCCGCCAACCGCACCACCTACACCCCCACCTGGACCCCACCCGCCACAGCCAGCGCTAGCGCTACACCCACGCTCTCACCCCAGCAGGCCGCCGCCAGGGCCACCGCCCTGGCCATGGACAAGCCCCAGGCCTACACCCCCGAGTTCACCCCCGACGGCGCAGCCCAGGCAGCCACATACTTCCTCAACCTCTACCCGTACGTCTACGCCACCGGCGACCTGGACGCCTGGAAGAAGATGAGCGACGACAACTGCGAATTCTGCAACAACGTCATTACCAACGCCACCGAACTGCACGACGCAGGCGGGTGGGCAGACCCGTGGGAGCAGGAGATCACCCCCCTGGAGTGGTGGACCGACCAGGACGACCCCAACCGCTACGTCGTACGCGCAAAAACAAGCTTCGACGTCCACTCAACACATTCCGGAGACGGAGTAGAGGTCACGCATACCGAAGGGGCAGACGAAATCCTTCTAATTCAGATGCTCTGGAAGAACTCGACGTGGAGCGTAGAAATCGTCGACATCGAAGACGCAGGAGATTCCAAATGAGAGTTCATTTAACTATATTCCGCCGGACCACGGCGATCGTGGCGACATTTTATTTGATGGCATTCGTAAGTTCAACCGCCGCCGCCTCTCCGCCTTCGACAGATTACCATACCGAATCACACGGTAATTCTGTGACTGTTACGGGTAGGACGTCCTACGAGGTGGCCTACTCCACCCCGGGCGCGCCGGTCGGCGGGGGC
>NZ_PIZD01000009.1:6007-7652 GCF_010365615.1 Actinomyces sp. 565 | reverse complement strand
GTCGCCCCGACCACGTATAGCGGTCGGGGCGACGTCGGTGCTTATGCGATCCCCGACGGCGTCGGCTCGGTGCCGACCCCGTCGGGGCCGGGATCACTTGAGGGTGACGGTGGCGCCGGCGCCCTCGAGCTGGGCCTTGGCCTTCTCGGCAGCGTCCTTGGCGGCGCCCTCGAGGATGGCCTTGGGGGCGGCCTCAACGAGGTCCTTGGCCTCCTTCAGGCCGAGGGAGGTCAGGGCGCGCACCTCCTTGATGACCTGGATCTTCTTGTCGCCGGCGGACTCGAGGATGACGTCGAACTCGGTCTTCTCCTCCTCGGCGGCCGGGGCGACGGCACCGGGGGCGGCAGCGACGACGGCGGCGGCCGGGGCGGCGGCGGTCACGTCGAAGGTCTCCTCAAAGGCCTTGACGAACTCGGACAGCTCGATGAGGGAGAGCTCCTTGAAGGCCTCGATGAGCTCGTCGGTGGTCAGCTTCGCCATGATGGGGCGTTCCTTCCTGGAAAAGGGGTCCTGCACCGCTTTTGCGCGCAGGGAAGTGGTGTTGGTGTTGGTGGCGCACGCGGCTCAGGCCGCGGTCTCCTGCTTCTCGCGCAGGGCGTCGACGGTGCGGACCGCCTTGGAGGCGGGCGCGGCGAACAGGTATGCCGCCTTGGACAGGGACGCCTTCATAGCACCCGCTGCCTTGGCCAGCAGAACCTCGCGGGACTCCAGCGAGGCGAGCTTGTCAACCTCATCGGCGCTCAGGGCGTTGCCCTCCATGACGCCGCCCTTGACGATGAGGTTCTTGTTGTCCTTGGCGAAGTCACGCAGCGCCTTGGCCGCCTCCACCGGCTCGCCGGTGACGAACGTAAGTGCCGTGGGGCCCTTCAAGTCGTCCACGATCGCGTCGAGTCCGACGCGCCGCGCCGCAATGGCAGCAAGCGTGTTCTTCGCCACGGTGTACTCGGCGTTGCCGGCGAGCGAGCGGCGCAATTCCTTGAGGTCGGCGACGCTCAGCCCACGGTACTCGGTGAGCAGAACGGCGTTGGCCTCACGGAATTTGTCCGCCAGCTGTGCAACAGCCGCGTCCTTCTCAGGCCTTGCCATGGGCCCTCCTTCCGTGGTCTGCCACAGGCTCCGGCACTGAAAAAGCCCCGCGCCGGTGGGCACGGGGCTCGCTTGCGCACTCAGAGTACTCGGCGTACTCCGAGAGCCGCTGGCGGCTCGTTCTCACCTGCGCCGGCTCCGCCACATGCGGACTTGGCCCCGCCTGCGCGGGGAACCTGCGGTCTTTGGCAGGCGCCACCATACACGCGCCCACACCCAGGCGCGCAAGCCCATCGGGGCCCTGCGGCGGTGCTTTCGGTCACGGCCGGGCGCCCCGGCCGCGCCGGTCCTCATCCCGCGACCACGGGCACATCGGTCAGCCGCCAGGGGTAGGCGACGGCGCCTTCCTCCGCGGAGCCGCCCGGATGGTCCACCACAACGTTGTCCTCTGCGGTGTCCGGCCACACCACGCACACCGTCATCCGCTCCCCCTCACCGAGCTCCTCGGTCAAGTCCAGCTCGGTCAGGGCGCGGTGGGCCGTGGTACCCGCGAGCAGGTAGTCCACGGGGTAGATGCGATCAGAACCGGATAGCAGCGTCAGCCCGCCCGCGGAGAATA
>NZ_PIZD01000009.1:0-5697 GCF_010365615.1 Actinomyces sp. 565 | reverse complement strand
CCCGCGCGCGTTGGCCAACGCGTCACCGGGGTCGTTGACCCAGCCGAGGTTCATAGCCGTCCCGGAACCGCCCTTGCCGCCCTCCAGCTTCAGCTCCCCAAACAGCAGTCCGTCCCGTCGGGTCACCTGCTCCAGGAAGACGACGACCTGACCGGAATCGGGCTCGGCGGCATCAACAGTCACTCCGCCGGGCCCACGACCCTGGGGGCCGGCCGGGTCCGGGAGCGTGGTGTCGCCGTCGGAGCGGGACAGGGAGCCGTCGGTGCCGCCGGCGGGGGTGATGACGATCTCCACCCTCCGGTTGGCCTGCCGGTGCGCATCGGAATCGTTGGTGACCTTCGGCTCGCTCTCCCCCTTTCCGGAGACGGACACGTCCCAGCCGCCCAGGTCGGTCAGTTCGCCCAGGCGGCTGGAGACGGCTTGGGCGCGCTGCTCGGACAGGGACTGGTTGTGGGCGTCGTCGCCGACGTCGTCGGTGTGCCCGATGATCTCCAGGTCGCCGCCGTCATACTCGGATATGGTCTGTGCGACGCCGGAGAGGACGGCATCGGCAGCGGCGGACAGCTCGGCGGAGTCGGAGTCGAAGGTTATGTCACTGGAGACCTCGACGGTGGTCTCCTCATCGGTGGTAAGGCCGCTGGAGGAACCGTCAAGCGCCTCGGCGTAGCGCTCCAGCGGCACCGGGGCGCGCAACGGGGCGTGCGGGTTGGCGGCGGCAACAATTGCGTCAACGTCGAGCCTGGGCGCGCCGTCGGCGTCGGCATCCACCACCGCCACCTGTGCGAAGCCGAAGCCCGAGAGGAAGACCGTGACCGTGTCGACGTCGACCGGCCCGAAGGTCGCGCGCAGGTCCAGGCCCTGGCCGGGCTGAAGCGGCTTGAACAATCCCTGCAGGCTGGTGGTGGACCACAGGCGCGACCCGGCGGTGTCAATCAGCCTCAGGGGCTTGTACTCAGCAACCGAGGACAGCAGCGAGCCGATCAGCCGCTCGCCGATGCTCACCGCCTGCGTGTTGCTGCCCGCCGATTCCGCGCGAATCGGCAGGATCGCCAGCTCCTCGCCCGCATGCTCGGTGCGCACCACGGGGCCGACGGAAAGCAGGATCTCCTGGCCCGCAAGGGTTCCCCTGACCTCAACGGGCCCGTTCACGGCGGCTGAGGCCGTCGCGGATGCTCCGCCGCCGGCAGTGGGGGTCGCCTGCACCACCGGCGCCTGCCGGTTCTTGCCGCAAGCCGCGACGGCGCCGACGCCGGCGAGTGCCGGCAGCGCCAGCACCACGCGGCGGGGCAGCCGAGTGTCGGCGCCGGGGCGGGGCCTATCGCGCATGAGCTCCCCTTTCTCATCACCGCTGCTGCGTTCACCCAGGTACACCCGGGCTCTCCCAGGTTCACCTGGATGTCGGCCGTCGCCGCGTGCCGCCTCCCGAGCACGGCGGCGACACCCGGATAACGAATTGGGTCGACCATACCGCGCCCAGGGCGTCCGAGCCACCCACGCCCTCACCCGTCGACGACGGGGATGTCGGTGAGGCGCACGGCCAGATGCTGACCGAATGCGTCATCCTCACCGATCATGTCCATGATGACAGTGTCCTCACCCGTGTCCGGCCACACAACCGGAAGACTGCGAACGTCATCCGCCTTCATGGTCCCCGATATGTAGCCGGCCAGGACAACGCTGTCTTCATCGGAGTTCATGAAGTCGACGACCAGATGCCGGGAGTCCCCCTTCAAAAGGGTACAGCCCGAGGTCGCATACGACGACCACATCCTAATGAAAAGCAAATCATGAGGGATCTCCATCAAGAACGGCGGGACACTCAACTCCTGCTTCGAGGCGATCGTGACCGTGCCGATCAGGTACCCCTCATGCCTGGTGACACTCGCAAGGGAGATACGGGCGGGCACGCCATCGATCTCGATGTCCACGCCGTCCGGCCCTCGCCCAGCCGGCCCCTTGGGATCTGGCATATCACCCGAACCTCCAGTCGAGGTAGCGCCTGCCGCAGCGCCCTCGTCAGGATCGGCGGGTGTAAGCACGATCTCCACCCGCCGGTTCAGCTGCCGGTTCTCATCCGAATCGTTAGCCACCCGCGGCTCCGACTCCCCCTTACCCGACACGGACGTCTCCCAAGCAGACAAGTCGGTCAGCTCCCCCAGGCGATCCGACACGGCCTTGGCCCGCTGCTCCGACAAGTCCTGGTTATGCGCATCGGTGCTCACATCATCCGTATGCCCCGTAACCGCCAGCTCACCGCCTGAGGGGTGAAGCTCCAGCTGCTCCACCACCGACGCCAGGACCGCATCAGCGGCATCACTCAGATCCGCCGAGTCCGTCGCGAACAACACGTCCCCCGACACATTCACCGTCGTCGAGGCATCATCTTTCTCTGTATCCGATGAACGATCCGCAGCCACCACCAATGAATTCAACTCAAACGGGCCGGAATGAATACTCTCATCGATTTGAGCATCAGCAATCGCCGCCGTCACATCAAACCCCGCAGCACCGGCAGCCACCACCGGCACATTCAGTGCCATGCCCATTGTCGGCAGCAACAGCTCGACCGACTCCACACCATCCGGCAAGGCGCCGAACACCGGGAACAACTCCGCCGAGGCGCCCGGTTCGATATACCCGGCCACTACGCGGGCTCGTCCCACCTCGCGATACACAACATTATCCCTGAGGGAGGTCAACTTGACGGACGCCAATGTGCCTATATTCAACCCGTCACCAAACATAGAATTCCCGAGCGAAAAGCGCTCGCCGGAATCAACGGAAATGGTCATCATCACCACGGTGTAGCCGCCCTGCACCACCGCAGGACCCACACGCGTAGTCAGCGCCTCGCCCTGCCACACCGACTTCAGCACCACCGGATCGGAAGACACGGGCGCCGGCGAGGTACTACTCGCCATGGTCGACTCGCCGGACGACGTCGCCACAGCATCCTCACCCTCACCACCGGCTCCGCTCGAGCAGGACGCCAGCACCACACCCACCGCCATAGCCGCCGAACCGGTCAGCACCTCACGACGACGCAACATAACCGCCACCACTCCTAAACAAGACCTGTAGAGGCTCTTGAACCCGACAACCGTAACAAAACAAATAATTGGGCGCCATGGGCACCACTGCCACACTCCCCGGGTGTACCCGGGGAGTATCCGGGTACACCCGGGGAGACGTTGAGTTCTGCCCATCGCGGTCGTCGCGTACCGGCAATAGCGTCTTCGCGCCAGCCCAATTGATTCCAGATGAGTTCAGAAAGGCGCATCATGAAGTCCACACTCCGTAGCCCCAGCGGTCTTCCCCGCCGCTCCCTGCTCTCCCTCCTGTCGCTGTGCGCGGCAGGCACCGGCCTGGCCGCCTGCTCCGGCGGGCCCCTTTGGCAGGCGACCGATTCCACCGACGACTCGAGCAGTTCTGTGGCGTCTCCCGCGGTGAGCGCACCCCCGGTGCCGACCGCGGACGCGAGCGGCGCGGTCGCACTGGAATCAGCTCTCGACGGGGTGGCTGCCACTTTCCGTGTAGGGCCTGCCACGGTGCAGGACGGTTACACCATCGTCCGGGTGGAGGTGTCCACTGACTCCGATGAGGAACTGACTCTCTCCTCGACCTTCAGTGCACCCTCGTCGCCCTACTCGATGCGCGGAATGCGATTGCTCTCGTTGCGGCAGTCCCTCGTATTCCCCGAGCTCGGAGATCGCTCCGACGAGATGTTCGACGAGATCTCGCGCTTGTCCTCGGTAGAGGTGTTCCCGGTGTTCGAGGCGGTAGATGACGGCGTCGAGACGGTTGAGCTGTTCCTTCCGAGCGTCGGCGTGGCGGTGGGAGTCCCGGTAGTCGACCCCGAGGACGCCGGCTTTAAGGTCGGTGAGATGCTCAGCGTGGCGGAGATCGACCGCGAGGCCGATCCCGGCCCCTTCCGCCTCAGTTCGCTGGTGGTCGCCACCGACGGCTCCTATGACACCGATGCGGATGAGGACTCCACGACGGTGACGGTCTCTGGAGACGTGACCTTCGGATCGGACTCGACGGAGCTGTCCGCACAGGCTGATGAGGTCCTGGCCAAGGTGGTCGAACAGCTGACGCTTTACCCGTCCGGCGGGGAGCTGTCGGTTACGGGACACACGGACGACGTCGACGAGGAGGACTACAACCAGGACCTGTCTGAGCGGCGCGCCCGGGCGGTCGCCGACCGACTGGGCGAACTGACGGATCTGACTCACTGGGACACCACTGTCAGGGGCAAGGGCGAGGCCGAGCCGCGGGCGGAGGGGACTTCGGATGAGGCGCGTGCCGTGAACCGCCGGGTTGAGGTGGAGCTGACGCCGAAGAACCCTGCGGAGGCGACAGCACTGTCCGCCACGGCTACTGCCCCGTCCGCGCCGGCGGACACCTCATCGACTTCAGCGGGGCAGGTGCCCAGGTCCGTCGGCCCGGTGGGCACTGGCGCCGACGGCGTGGACGTGCGCATCAATGATCAAACGGTCCACCTGTCGATGGAGTCCGTGACGCGCGTCGGCGACTATGTGACGGGCTCACTCCTACTGAGCACGCAGGAGGACGTCAACATCACGGTGAGCCTGTTCGCCCTGCCCGACGAGCTGCAGATTCTGCACTGGCCGGCCTCATTCAGCGCGGTCCACAATCCAACGCTGCTGGAGGGCGGCGCGCGCTACCTGGCGGCCAACTACCTGGACGCCGAAGGCGAGTACGTCCCCGTCACCAATCGGAGTGTGCGTGAGATCGTGCGCGGCGAGGCCATGCGCCTGCCGATCATCTGGCCGTACCCGGGTGGCGAGACCATCACACTGGACCTGCCCGGCAAGAACCTCGCCGCGCGCCTGACCGACATTCCGGTGGCCCAGGCCTGAGCGGGAACGCGTCTCACTGCTTGACGAGTCCGTGGATCACCAAGTCATCCCCCTCGGCCACCAGGATGCGGGGCGCGCCGGCACTGTCACCCGCCGCCTTGTCCGACGCCGGGACCACTCCCAGCAGGGTGCCCGCAACCTGCCAGAGCTGCTCACCGCCGTCGAGGTCGTAGGCGATCACGTTGTCACCGGTGGCGTCTGCGCGCTTTGAGGGCTGCCCCATGGTGAACAGCACCCCGTCGTCTCCGCCGATCAGCCCCTCCGGGGTGATCACGCAGGCCTCCCCCGCGGTTCGCTCGGGCACGGCATAGGCCACGGAGCCCGGGCCGGACGCCGTGCACGCGAACACGTCTACCTCGATCGCCGTCGCATCCCCGCTCCCACGTACCTGCACACCGCCGCCCGCGGCGACGCTGCGCAGTAGCGCCAGGAGCTGCTCCGGCGTCACGTCGGAGGAGACCAGCCAGTCCGTGCGCGTGCCGGCCCCCGCAACGGTGCCGACCGCGGTGCCCTCGGCGTCGTACACGGTGACCTCGTCACCGTCCACGACGTAGAAGGCCTGGGGACCCACATCGACGCCGACGCCGCCGGGAAGGTAGGAGCCGAAGTCGGGACTGTCCTCCGAGGCCGCCGACAGCAGGACCTCGCCGGTGTCGGCGGAAAGCACGAGCACCCGCTTCGAGCCGGTCTCGTAGGTGACCACGAAGCCCCCACTGACACGCGCCTCCCTGAAGCCGCCGTCGACGCGCCACTGCTGCTCACCGTTCGAGTGCAGGGCGAGCAGCGAGCCCGAGGAGCCGCCGTCACGGACGAG
>NZ_PIZD01000071.1:49951-53955 GCF_010365615.1 Actinomyces sp. 565 | reverse complement strand
TGCCTGTACTGCCACAACCCGGACACGTTCCTGATGCGTGACGGAGAGCCTGTGGACGTGGAGGAGATCCTGCGGCGCATCCGGCGCTACCGGAACGTCTTCAAGGCAACCGGTGGCGGCATCACCCTCTCCGGCGGGGAAGTGCTCATGCAGCCGGCCTTCGCCGGACGCATCCTCGCCGGCGCGAAGGCCATGGGTATCCACACCTGCATCGACACCTCCGGTTACCTCGGCCAGCACGCCTCTGACGAGATGCTGGACAACATCGACCTGGTCCTACTGGACGTGAAAAGCGGGGACGAGGACACCTACAAGAAGGTCACCGGCCGCGAACTCGCCCCGACCATCGACTTCGGTGACCGGCTGGCCGCCAAGGGCATCGAGACCTGGGTGCGCTTCGTGCTGGTTCCGGGGCTGACCGACGACCCGCAGAACGTGGAGAACGTCGCCCGCATTGTGGAGCGCTGGCGGCCGGTAGTCTCCCGCGTGGAGGTGCTGCCCTTCCACCAGATGGGGACTGACAAGTGGGACGCCCTGAAGCTGGAGTACAAGCTGCGTGACACCCGCCCGCCGGAGCCGGCGCAGGTGGAGTCCACTCGCGAGATCTTCCGGGCGCACGGCTTCACCGTGCACTGAGCACGTAATTCGGCACCGCACCGTGCAGGCGGTGCTGTGCCCCAGGGGTGACCAGAGCCGCCCGCCCCGGTGCGGCCGCTCCACCCGGTGGGCTGGTGAGGGGCGCAGGCGCGCAAGCGGCTGAGCCTGCCCGAGCCGTTATGACAGAGCTATGACAGAGCTGCGGCCAGCGGGGCCGAGACCTGGTCCACCTGCCAGGGACGTGCCCCCAGCACTTGCAGCCGGGTGGAGATCGCGGCCGGCGAGGCGTCTGCCTGCTCCCCGGCGGCGCGCGCCTCGCCGAGCTCCCACGCCAGGCGCCGCTGCACGTCGGTGCCCAGCAGGAGCTCGTGTGGCAGGCGCAACTGCTCGGCGCGGGCGCGCACGGCACTGCGTACCAGCTCCAACGCCTCGGCGGACTCCGGATGGTGTCGGCCCCAGGAGCGCGGCTGGGGCAGCTCGCCGGGCGCGAGCGGCGTGTGCAAAGGGGGAAGCTCATCCTCGGGTAGCGCCATTGCGCGCTCGACCGCACTCCACCAAAGCTCCTGGTGGTCGCGTACCGATCGAGAGGAGAACTCCCGCAGCGAGGCCAGGCGGCGGCGAGACGAGGGCTGGGCCACGGCAGCTGCCACCAGGGCGCGGTGCGGGAGCACCTTGGAAGGGGTCACGTCCAGCTCCCGGGCGAGCTCCTCGCGTGCCGTCCACAACTCGCGCAGTACCGCCAGCGAGCGCGGGCTGCGAACCGCGCGTCCGGACCTGGGGGTGCGCCGCCAAGGATCGGTCCGGGCCGGGCGCAGCGGGTGGGTGCGCTCATACTCGAACTCCTGCGCGGCCCACTGCGCCTTGCCCGCCGCATCAAGCTCGTGCGCGAGCGCATCACGCAGCGGCAGGAGCAGCTCGACGTCAAGTGCGGCGTAGACCAGCCACGACTCCGGGAGCGGCCGAGTCGACCAGTCGGCCGCGGCGTGATCCTTGGCCAGTCGCAGTCCCAGCGTCTCCTCGAGCACGGCCCCCAGGCCCACGTGCTGGCGGCCTAGCATGCGCGCGGCCAGCTCGGTGTCAAACAGGGAACGCGCATGTAGTCCCAGTGCGGTCAGGCAGGGGAGGTCTTGGTCGGCGGCATGCAGCACCCATTCCGGACCGTCCAGCGCCTCGGCCAGGGCGGAGAGGTCGCCCGCACCCAGCGGATCCACCAGCACGGTTCCAGTGCCCTCGCGGCGCAGCTGCACCAGATAGGCATCCTGCCCGTAGCGGAATCCGGAGGCGCGCTCGGCGTCGACGGCTATTGGCCCGGTTCCGGCAGCCAGGGCGGCGGCTGCGCGAGCGAGCGCATCGGGGGTGTCCGTAATCGGGGGCAGTCCCTCCGCGGGCCGCGGGTAGGCGATCACGGCCTCTGGCGGTACCGGGGCATCCGTCGTGCCCGGGACGACGGCGGGCCGCGGTTGCGCTCGTCCCGTCACCTCGAGGCTCCCGCGAGGCTCAGTGGCACCGCCGTCTCCGGCTCGTGCCCGGCGCTTAAGTGAATCAACTCGTACCAGGCGAGCAGGTGCGCGGACAGGTCAGGGGTGGACGGCGTCCAGGAGGCTCTGATCTCGACCTGCGCACTCGCGTCCGTCAGCTCCAACCCGCCGAATGTGTCCGAAAGCACCCGTGTGACCGTGCCCACCAGTGCCCGCCTGCCCGCGCCGGCGTGATCCAGTGCGTCGGTCAGCCAGGACCAGGCTGCCGCACCGAGCAGCGGGTCGGTGCCGATCTCGTCGTCGATGCGTGAGCTCACCATCACCACCAGGCGGAAATCGCCATCCCAGGCCGCCTGCGTACCGGGATCATGCAGCACCACGAAGCGCCCGGAGGCGGCCGGCGTACCCGCTGCGGTCTGCACCGTCTGTGCGGTGAGCGCGGCGGCATAGGGGGCCAATCGTGCGGGCGCGGGAACTTCTTCTAGGACCAGCCCGCGTGGCCGGGGCGTCTCCCGCAGTGACTCCAGCGCGGAGCGGAAGCGCTCCGGCATCGTGGAAGCGGCGGCGTCATGTGCCTGCACGCGGTGAATGTCTGCCACTGCTTCAGGCTACCGGCGCTGCTGCACGCCTAGTGTTGCCACGCCGCGCCGGTCGGCCGACACGTTTCACGACCGCAACGGTCCCGCAGCCTGTGCTACTGGTCTATCGTGAGACCGGCCGGCGGGCACAGCTCGCGGCGGCGCCACTACTAGCCAAGCAAACAGGACAGGAACGCACTCCATGACCTTGCCCGAGAACGCCACCCCGCTCGCATCCCGCGGCTCCATGCGGCGCATCGACTGGGAGACATTCCGCCGCATCGCCGAGGAGGCCGGCACCACGCTGCCCATTGAGCAGACAGCTGCATGGGACGCATTCGACGCCGCGATGGACGGGCGTGAACCGTGGGGGCGGCTGGTTTATGAGACGGCCGCCGGCCAGCCGCGGGCCCTGATCTCGCTGACCCGGATGAACGTGCGTGGCTTCCCCTACCTGTGGGCCAGGCACGCTCCGGTATGGCTCGGCCAGGAGCCCAGCGCCGCCGAGGAGGCAGAGCTGCGTGAACTGCTGACTGAGGGGGTTCGCTTTCACGATCCCGCGGTCGTATTCGTACGCCTGCACTGCACCCATCCGGCGCCCGGCCTGCACGAGCTGCTGCAGACGATGGCCTACGACCACACCGTGATCCTTGATCTTGACCGCCCCGACGACGACGCCTTCCTGGCCTCCTTCAAGCCGCGGGGACGTCGCGACGTGCGCAAGGCACTGCGCAACACGGAGCTGACCTATCACGATGAGACCGACCGCGCCGAGGAGGTATTCGCGGAGCTCTACCAGATCCTCCTGGAGACGGGGGACAGGGACGGGTTCCACGCGGCGCCCGAGGAGACCTACCGCACCATGCTGCGCACGCTCGGCCCGGACCACTGCCGGCTTTACGTGGCCCGCCGCAATGGCGGCCAGGCGCTGGCCTGGAGTATCGACACGGTGTGGGGCGACGGCGCCGGACGCTACTATGCGGCTTCAACCGCGGAGGGGCGTCGAGGCCGTGCCGCTGATGCGCTGCTCTACAAGGAGGGGTGCTGGCTGCGCGAGCGTGGCGTGCGCACCTGGGACCTGATGGGCGCCGGGTCCGAGCGCACCCCCGAGCTCAACGGCGTCGGTTCCTTCAAGGGCAAGTTCACCGCCGAGGGCACCGTCGCCATCCCCGGCCCCTGGGACGTGCCGGTGCGGCCGCGCGTCTACGCCGGCCTGGTGCGTGCACTGGAGCTCAAGCACCGCGCGGAGACGGGCGTCGCCTCCCTGCGTGAGCGGCTGGGGTCCCTGCGCTCGGAGCGGGACGACCATGCGGATGGCGATCCCGAGGCCGAGGCCTCCGCGCGTCAGTAG
>NZ_PIZD01000071.1:0-49656 GCF_010365615.1 Actinomyces sp. 565 | reverse complement strand
CGGCGCTGTGCCCGGGCTGTATCCCCGGGCACAGCGCCGACTGGATGCTTATGCGTCGGCGCGTGGGCGGGCGAGGACTGCCACCGACTCGTCCCCGACCACCTCACCCAGCAGCCTGGTGCCCCCGGTAACCTCGGCCCCGGTGAGCACGTCGGTCCACTTGCCCTGAGGCAGCACGATTGTGTGGTTGCCCCAGCCGCCGAGCCGCTCCAGGCGACGGCCTAGGCGCCGCACCACCACTACGACGTCAGCCTCCTCGTCCAGCAGGCGGGCGTAGGCGAAGGCGCAGGCCGTGGTAGTCGGCAGCGCCCGGTAGCCGGAGCGGCTCCCGACGAAGGTGTCGGGCCTGTCCGCGCGTAGGCGGCACAGTTGGGAAGTCAGCCGCAGCTTGGCGTCATCCAGTGACATCGCCGCATCTGTCGGCGCTTGTGAGACACGCTCCAGCGCGGCCTGCAAGCCGGCCTCGCCCGCGTAGGCGACCGGGCGGCGGTTATCGGGATCCACCAAGGATGTGCGGGTGACCTCACTGCCCTGGTAGACGTCGGCCACTCCCAGCCACGTCAGTGTCATCGCCTTGTTCGCCAGGATCGTGTCGCGTACGGCGCGGGCGGTCAGCGCGGCGAACTCATTGAGCTCCTCCGCCACGTCTGCGCGGGCCATTAGGGCGGCCGCGTAGTGCGCCAGCTGATCCTCGCGCACGGTGTCCGGCGCCGTCCAGGTGGTCCAAGACTTCTGCTCGCGCGCGGCCTTGATCAGGTATGCGCCTAGGCGCTCACCGGTCATCGGGTCGGCCGATCCGGGGGCCCAGGTACCCCAGAGTGTCTGCCACAGCAGGTTCTCGGTGACGCCGTCCAGGTCGGCGGGGCGTATGCCCGCGGTCAGGTCACGCAGCCGGTGGACAAGCTCCACCCACTCGCTGCTGTAAGAGGCGAGCACGTCGATACGGGCGCGCACGTCCTCGCTCCGCTTGGTGTCGTGGGTGGTGGAGGTGACCATGGTGGCAGGCCAGTCATGCTGGACGCGCTGGGCCCACGCATGCGCCTCATCGGCGGGCAGCGCGAAGCCTGCCGGGTCACCGCCCACCTCGGTCAGGCTGGTCAGGTGCGTCCACCGGTAAAAGGTGGTGTCCTCCACCCCCTTGGCGGTTACCGCGCCGCACACCTGTTGGAACCGGGTGATGATCTCCGCCCGCTCGGGCGTGTCCGAGGGCTCGCCGGCGCCGACCTGCTCGCCCAGCAGGATCGCCACCACCAGGTCGAGCGTGGGGTACTGGTCGGTGTCCAGGGTTGCGCGTGCCCGCTCGGCGGTCTCCCGCAGCACCGCGGCCTGCTCCGGGTCGGCCTGCCGTCCCGGAAGCACGTAGGCCCGGTAGCGGTCCGCGGCCACCAGGAGCTCCACCACGCAGGCGCGCAGATCGCGGAAGGTGTGGTCGGACAGGTACAGGTCCCGGGAGGTGAACGCGTGCAGCAGGTCCACGAGCCGGTTCACTTCCGAGGCCAGGGAGCCGGCGATGATCTCCCGCTTGGCGTCACCGGAGACACGGGCATAGTCGAGCGGCACGTTCCCGGTCAGCTCCCGCATGAGGGCGCCGAGGGTGCGGACTCCGGCGGGATCGACCTGCAGCTGGTCGATACGCCAGGCGGCGTCGTAGCCGGTGGTGCCCGCGGTCCGCCAGGACTGCGGCAGGAACTCGTCTGGGGCGAGGATCTTCTCCGCGGCGATCCAGGCGCCGCCGGTGGCCCGCGACAACCGCTCCAGGTAGCCCTCGGGGTCTGCCAGGCCGTCGGGGTGGTCCACCCGCAGCGCGTCGATGGTGCCGTCCCGCAGCAGTTCGAGGATCAGGGCGTGGGAGCCGGCGAACACCTCCGGATCCTCCACCCGCACCGCCGCCAGGGTGACGATGTCGAAGAAGCGGCGGTAATTGAGCTCCTCATCGCCCACCCGCCAGTAGGCGAGCCGGTAGTGCTGACGGCCAAGCAGCTCCGGCAGCGGCAAGTCATGCGTGCCCGGGGCCAGCGGGAAGACCTGGTCGTAGTAGCGCAGCACCCACTGCTCGCCCCGCTCCGGCTCGGTGGGAACGGCCAGGCGCTCGACGGTCAGCTCGCCGTCGGTAAGGACCTGCCCGATGCGCTGGCCGAGCACGGGCATCAGCAGCTTGTCGCCGGCAGGCGCGTCGAACCAGGCTGCATAGGGGGAGTCGGTGCCGTCTCGCAGCACCGACCACAGGGGCGGGTTGTGCCAGGCCGGAGTCGGCACCGACATATGGTTGGGGACGATGTCGATGACGATGCCCAAACCTGCCGCGTGAGCCTCCCGGGCCAGCTCCTCCAGGCCCTCACGCCCTCCCATCACGGCGCTGATATGGGTGTGGTCGACGACGTCGTAGCCGTGGGTGGATCCCGGGCTGGCGGCCAGCACGGGGGAGAGGTACAGGTCGGTCACCCCGAGCTGACGCAGGTACGGCAGCAGGGCGCGGGCGTCCGCGAATGTAAGAGACTCACCCAGCTGCAGCCGGTAAGTCGTCACCGGCGTGCGCCGTTCGGGTGCGGGCAGGTGCGGGTTGGAGCCGGGCGCGGTCATTCGGGTTCTCCTTCAGACGGTGCTGGGTGGGCGTGCGGAGCACGCGGCGGTGCGGGCGCCTGCGGCTGCTGGTCGGACTCCTCGGCGTCGGCGTCTGCCAAGCCCCGCGTGCCCTCACCGGTTGGCTCTGGAGCGGCGTCGGGCGTGTCACTCGGCTTGGCCGCGGCGTCGGGCGTGTCACTCGGCTTGGCCGCGGCGTCGGGCGTGTCACTCGGCTTGGCCGCGGCGTCGGGCAGCGTCCGCTCGCGCTGGCGCCGGTCCGGGGCGGGGACCGGCTCGGGCTCAGGCACCGAAATGAGGAACAGCATGGAGTGCGCCTCCACTGTCACCTCCTGCTCGGCCCGCCACTCCTCGCCGGAGCCCGTCGCCACCTGCTCGGGGCGGGGAGCCGTGCTCGGAGCGGTGTCTAGCACCGTGCGCCAGCGGGGGGAGTGGTCAGCTCCGGGCAGGGTGAACACGATGTCCTCCGCAGAGGCGTTGAACAGTGCCAGGAAGGAGTCGTCGCGAATACGCTGCCCGCGCTCGTCGGGCTCGTGGATGGCGTCGCCGTTGAGGAAGACGGTGATCGCCCGGGCGTACCAGGTATCCCAGTCCTCGTCGGTCATGCGCGCGCCCGAGGGGCTGAGCCACTCGATCTCACCGAGCTCCGACTCCCCTCCATGGCCGGCCTCGCCGGTGAAGAATCGGCGCCGCCGCAGCACCGGATGCTCGCGGCGCAGGCGGATCATGCTACGAGTGAACTCAAGCAGGTCCTCCTGCTCCTCGGTCAGGTCCCAGTTGACCCAGGTGATCTCATTGTCCTGGCAGTAGCCGTTGTTGTTCCCGCCCTGGGTACGGCCCATCTCATCGCCGTGGCAGAGCATGGGCACGCCCTGGCTGAACATCATTGTGGCGATGAAATTGCGCACCTGCCGTCCCCGCAGCGCCAGCACCTCCGGATCGTCGGTGGGGCCCTCCGCGCCGCAGTTCCAGGAGCGGTTGTCAGATGCGCCGTCGGCGCCGCCCTCACCGTTGGCCTCATTGTGCTTCTGGTTGTAGGACACCAGGTCGTGCAGGGTGAAGCCATCGTGGGCAGTGACGAAGTTGATACTGGATACGGGAGTCCGACCGGAACGTTCATACAGGTCCGAGGAGCCGGTGATTCTGGCGGCGAACTCCCCCAGGGTGGAGGGCTCCCCCCGCCAGAAGTCGCGTACCGTGTCCCGGTACTTACCGTTCCACTCACTCCACAAAGCGGGGAACTCCCCGACGTTGTAACCGCCCTCGCCGACGTCCCACGGCTCCGCAATCAGCTTCACCTGAGACAGGATCGGGTCCTGGTGGATGATGTCGAAGAAGGCCGAGAGCTTGTCCACCTCGTGGAACTGCCGGGCCAGGGTCGAGGCCAGGTCAAACCGGAAGCCGTCCACATGCATCTCGGTTACCCAGTAGCGCAGCGAGTCCATAATCAGCTGCAGCACGGCGGGGGAGCGCATGAGCAGGGAGTTGCCGGTGCCCGTGGTGTCGAAGTAGTGCGCCTGGTCGCCGTCCACCAGCCGGTAGTACGCGGCGTTGTCGATACCCCGGAAGGACAGCGTGGGGCCCATGTGGTTGCCTTCGGCGGTGTGGTTGTAGACCACGTCCAGGAGCACTTCGATATCGGCCTCGTGGAAGGCCTTTACCATCGTCTTGAACTCCTGCACCTGCTGGCCGTCGGAGCCGTGAGCGGCGTAGGCATTGTGCGGTGCGAAGTAGCCGATGGTGTTGTAGCCCCAGTAGTTGGACAGTCCCTTGTCCTGCAGGAAGGTGTCGTTGACGAACTGGTGCACGGGCATCAGCTCGATCGCCGTGACGCCCAGGTTCTTGAGGTGCTCGATTACCGCCGGCTCGGCCAGGCCGGCGTATGTGCCGCGCAAGTGCTCCGGAATGCGCTCATTGAGCTTGGTCATGCCCTTGACATGGGCCTCGTAGATAATCGTGTTGTGGTACTGGTGGCCGGGCGGGCGGTCGTGCCCCCAGTCGAAGTAGGGGGACACCACCACCGAACGCATGGTTACAGGCGCGGAGTCTTCCTCATTGCGCGCGGAGTGATCGTTGAAGTCGTATGAGTAAAGCGCCTGCGAACCCGTGACCTCGCCGGAGATCGCCTTCGCATAGGGGTCCAGAAGGAGCTTGGAGGGGTCGCAGCGGTGCCCGTGCGCCGGGTCATAGGGGCCGTGCACCCGGTACCCGTAGTGCTGCCCGGGTTGCACGGAGGGCAAGTAGGCGTGCCACACGTCCGCGTCCTCCTCGGTCAGGGGGATGCGGGTCTCGCGGCCGGCGTCGTCGAACAGGCACAGCTCCACGGCCTGCGCCGCGGAGGAGTACAGGGCGAAGTTGGTGCCCGAGCCGTCGTAGTTGGCACCCAGCGGGTAGGGGCGTCCCGGCCAGACCGCCCGCTCGGGCAGGGCCTGCTCCGCAGGCGGCTCCTCGGGCAGAGCCTCCACCGGCTCCTCCGGCAGTTCCTTAGGTAGAGCCTCCACCGGATCCCCGGGCGGTTCCTCCGGCGGTGCCTGCCTGCGTGGCTCCGTTCGTGGCGCCGTCGCAAATCGGGCGGCGGGCGCTGGCGCCGGCTGTTCCTGTGGCCCGTCGGTGCGCCGCTCATCGGGTTGCGTGGAACGCTCCGGCAAGTCGGCGGAGGTTGTCTCGGGACTGTGCATGGGCTCAACTGTGCCACGGATTGGCTTCCTAGTACGGGAACCGTGCGCACGACTTGGATTCGGAGCTGCGCTCGCAGGAGCGTGCTGGGCGATGCGTGCGCGCGCACTACTCAGGCCCTGGGAGGGGTGCCGTGAGCGAGCTCATCGCCGTGCGGTGGCGAGAGGATTTGTCAGCGTCCGGAGCGCTCTGCTAGTTTTCTCGCGTGCCTCCCCACGGAGTGCAGCACGCGGATGTGGCTCAGTTGGTAGAGCATCACCTTGCCAAGGTGAGGGTCGCGGGTTCGAGTCCCGTCATCCGCTCGGGCGATTGGCGCAGCGGGAGCGCGCTTCCCTGACACGGAAGAGGTCACTGGTTCGATCCCAGTATCGCCCACTGGCAAGACCTCGGACCGCGCCGTCCGAGGTCTTCATTTCTAACTGCGGCCCGGCAGCTCGGGCCAACCTCCAGGAGGTCCAACTTGCCCCGCTCGCAGCGCCAGCTCCCCGCCCGGCCGGATTTGCTTCCCGTGGTAATCGGCGGTGACATCGGCGCCTACGCCCTGGCGCGGCAGCTGCATGACGCCACCGGCCAGCGGGTCAAGCTGCTGTCGGCGCACCCGATCGAGGCCATCGGGCTGTCGGCCTATATCGACGTGGTGCCACAGGTGTCAACGGACACCGCCGCCATGATCGGCTGCCTGCGTGAACTGGTGGACGGCCGCGCGGAGCGCAGCGCCGTCGTCATGGCGAACCGCGACTCGGTAGCGCGCGACCTGTCCGCGCACCGGGAGGAACTCGAGCCGCAGTACGTGGTGCCCTTCCCCTCGGTTCAGGCCATGGACGAGTTGAGTAACAAGGTCGCCTTTGCGCGGGCCTGCGCGGACTTGGGGCTGCACACCCCCCGGCAGGTTGAGATTACCGGGCAGGACTTGGCCGGAGGCGATCCGGAGATCGACATCCCCTTCCCACTGGTGGGCAAGGCCGCCATCGGCTCGGACTGGGACAACCTGGACTTCGACGGCAAGCGGAAGATCTACTTCCTCGACACCCCGGAGCAGCTGCACGCCCTGTGGGAGGACCTGCGCCGGGCCGGTTTTGACTCTACCTTCCTGATTCAGGAGCGCATCCCCGGTCAGGACGATGACATGCGGTCCGTAACCGCCTACATCGCCTCAACCGGGGAGACGACGGTCATCGGCTCGGCCCGCGTGCTGCTCGAGGATCACGCGCCCACCCTCATCGGAAACCCGGTGGCAATGATCACCGAGCCCTACCCGCAGCTGTGGGAAGGGGCGGAGCGCCTGCTCGCCTCCGTGGGGTACCGCGGCTTCGCCAACTTTGACATCAAGATCGACCCGCGTGACGGGCGGGCCGTCTTCTTCGAGGTCAACCCGCGTATCGGGAGAAACTCCTTCTACATGAGTGCTGCGGGCGTCAATCCGATGGTACCCATGATCTCCGACCTGGTTGACGGCCGACCGGGCCCTCGCCGCGAAGCGCGCGGAGAGGTTCTTTACAGCTTGCTGCCGCATCACCTCGTGCTGCACCAGCTTGACGATCCGGCCCTGCGCAGGCGGGTGCTGCGACTGGTGCCACGCGCCGTGGACCCGCTGCTGGATCCTGCCGAGCGCTCGCCGCGCAGGCGCCTGCTGGTAGCCGCGCAGAAGCTCAACCACGACCGCAAGTTCCACCGCTACCACCCCAAGCCGCTGCTGCGGCGCCGGCGCCCGGCAGGCGAGTACTGACGCACGGCCGTCCAGTACGGCGGTTTGCTTCAGGACTCTGGGCGCCCCCCTTCCTCAGGGATGGGGGCGAGGGATCTCCCGGAGGAGAAATCAGGGTCCGGGATCATCCTGTGGTATGAGGGCGTTTTGCGGGCACAGGCGCCTATCGTGGGATAAACACAGTTTTCTCACAGGAGTGCCTCCTCATGCCCACAGCGACGCCGCCTGCCCCCGGCAGCCTCGTTTCCCTTGATGCCCGTCAGATGCGACTCGCGATCGGGGGCACGGCCGCGCCCCTGGAGCAGACCGAGCCGTGGGAGGCATTCGAACGCAGCCAGGGCCGGCAGCTGTTCGGCCGGTACGCCTATACGGTTGACGGCAAGTACGTCGCGGTGATCGCGCTGTACCGGTACTCGGTGTCACGCTGGTTCTTTCTGTGGGCCAAGCACGGGCCGGTGTGGCTGGGGGAGCAGACGCCCGCCCGCGAGGCCGAGCTGCGTCGGCTGCTGGTTGCCGAGGTGCGGCGCCGTGACCGGCGCATCGTGTTCATTCGCATGCATGCACGTTTCCAAGCGTCGGACACGCTCCCGCTCATGGGCTCCATCACCTACGACCGCACCTACGTGATTGACCTGCGCCCGGGCACGCCCGAGCAGATTCGCGCAGCCATGCCGAAGGACGGGCGCCGCGGGGTGCGCCGCGCCGAGCGCGTGGCGCGGGAGGCCGGCTGCACGATTGCGGAGGAGACCGGACTGGGCCGCGAGGAATTTGATGCCGTGTACCAGGTGCTGGTAGCGACCGCGAAGCGTGACGGCTTCCGTCCCCACCCCGCCCGCGTGTACTGGGACATGCTCACCAGCCTCGGGCCGGAGCACGCCCGCCTGTTTGTGCTGCGGCGCGACGGCGTGCCGCATTGCTGGGACCTGGTGACGGTCTCCGGCAAGCACGCGGCCGCCTACTACGGCGCATCCTCCGACGCATCGCGCGGATTCCGGGGCGCGGAGGCGCTGGACTGGGCCGTGGCATGCGCCCTGGCCGAGGAGGGCTTGTGGGGACTGGACTTGATGGGGGCGGAGTCCACGCGCGTGCCGGAGCTGTACAGCGTGGGCCGGTACAAGCGGCGCTTCGCGCGGCACCCCACTGAGGTTGACGGCGCCTGGGACGTGGCCGTACGGCCGCTGCAGTACCGGGCCCTGGTGCAGGCGCGTCGCGCGCGTCACGCCGTGCGCGCCCGGCTCGGCCGCTGAGGCGGGCCGGTCCCGCTGGGTACGCTGGGTACTCGGTATGATCCCCTGCGTGCGAGCACCAGTACAGCTCGCACCGAGCTGATCAGTTGATCAAAAGGAGCATCCGTGTCACCCCAGCCCACACTCACCATCAGCCTGGACGGCGCACCGCGCACTATTGAGACGGGCACTACGGGTACCGCACTGTTCGCGGGCGCCCGCGACGTGGTGGCCATGAAGGTGGACGGCGAGCCCTGGGACCTGGACCGCGTCCTGCCTGCTGACGCCGTCGTTGAGCCCATTACGCTGGACAGCGAGGACGGGCTGAACATCCTGCGGCACTCGGCCACTCACGTGATGGCCCAGGCCGTCCAGGAGCTCTTCCCGGACGTGAACCTCGGCATCGGCCCCTTCATCACCGACGGCTTCTACTACGACTTCGGCGGCATCGACGCCGTCACCCCGGAGCTGCTGCGCGAGATCGAGAAGCGCATGAAGCGCATCGTCAAGGAGGGCCAGACCTTCCGCCGTCGCGACATCACCGAGGCGGAGGGGCAGGCCGAACTGGCCGACCAGCCCTACAAGCTGGAGCTGATCACCACCAAGGGCGCCGGCGCCGAGTCCGCCTCCGTGGAGGTCGGCGCGGGCGGACTGACCATGTATGACAACGTCCGCCGCGACGGCACCGTCGCCTGGAAGGACCTGTGCCGCGGCCCCCACCTGCCCTCCACCAGGCTCATCGGCAACGGCTTCGCCCTGACCCGCTCCTCGGCGGCCTACTGGAAGGGCGACCAGAACGGCGACTCCCTGCAGCGCATCTACGGCACCGCCTGGGCCAGCAAGGAGGACCTGAAGGCCTACCAGACCCGCATGGCCGAGGCCGCCCGCCGCGACCACCGGCGGCTCGGCGCCGAACTGGACCTGTTCTCCTTCCCCGAGGAGATCGGCCCCGGCCTGGTCGTCTTCCACCCCAAGGGCGGCATCCTGCGCCACGAGATTGAGCAGTACGTAATCGACCGGCACATCGAGGCCGGCTATGACCTGGTCCACACCCCGGAGATCTCCAAGGGCGGCCTGTTCCACACCTCCGGGCACCTGCCCTACTACGCGGACACCATGTTCCCGCCCATGCTTGCCGACGAGGAGCGTGACGCGCAGGGCAACCTCACCAAGGCCGGCCAGGAGTACTACCTCAAGGCCATGAACTGCCCCATGCACAACCTGATCTTCCGCTCCCGGGGTCGCTCCTACCGGGAGCTGCCATTGAAGTTCTTCGAGATGGGCCGCGACTACCGGTACGAGAAGAGCGGCGTGGTACACGGGCTGACCCGCATGCGGGGCTTCACCCAGGACGACTCCCACACCTACTGCACTCCCGAGCAGGCGGGGGAGGAGATCCGGCGGCAGATTGAGTTCTTCCTGTCGATCCTCAAGGCCTTCGGACTGGATGACTTCTACCTGGAGCTGTCCACCCGCGATGAGGACGGCGCGAAGAAGGACAAGTTCATCGGCTCGGACGCGGACTGGGAGGCCGCCACCCGCACCCTGCAGGAGGTGTGCGACTCCACCGGACTGGAACTGGTACCCGATCCGGGCGGCGCGGCCTTCTACGGGCCGAAGGTATCCGTGCAGGTCAAGGACGCCATCGGCCGCACCTGGCAGATGTCCACCATCCAGTACGACTTCAACCAGCCCGAGCGCTTCGACCTGGAGTACACGGCCGCCGATGGCACGCGCAAGCGCCCCATCATGATCCACGCCGCCAAGCTCGGCAGCGTGGAGCGCTTCATCGGCGTGCTCACCGAGCACTACGCCGGCGCCTTCCCCGCCTGGCTCGCACCCGTGCAGGTGCTGCTGGTGCCCGTGGCCGAGGCCTTCGACGCCTACGTCGACGACGTGGCCGCCAAGCTGCGCGCGCGGGGCGTGCGCGTGGAGGTGGACCACTCTGACGACCGCTTCGGCAAGAAGATCCGCAACGCCTCCAAGGAGAAGGTCCCATTCACGCTGATCGCCGGCGGGGAGGACGCCGACGCCGGCGCGGTCTCCTTCCGCTTCCGCGACGGCTCGCAGACCAACGGCGTGCCCGTGGACGAGGCCGTGGCACACATCACCCACGTGATCGCCGAGCGCATCAATGACCCGGCGGGGGAGAAGCTCACCCGTGACTGACATTACCGACCAGACCGCCGGGTCGGCGGGTGCCCCCGAGCCGGCCGGGACGCAGGCGGACGCGGGCGGGCCGGCGCCAACGCTGAGCGAACTGGAGGGCACCGTGGTCGACGGCGTACGTATCGAGGCCCCGTTCCAGCCGGCCGATACACCCGATCCGTTCGGGCGCCTGTGGACCCCACACCGCATGGTCTACATCGGCGGCCAGGACAAGCCGACCAACGACAGCGCCTCGCAGTGCCCGTTCTGCGCCGCGCCCGGCCGCAGCGACACGGACGCCCTCATCGTCCACCGCGGCGAGACCGCCTACGTGCTGATGAACCTTTACCCCTACAACACCGGCCATCTACTGATCTGCCCCTACCGGCACGTCTCGGACTGGACCGAGGCCACGGACGCCGAGCGGACAGAGATCGGGCGGCTCACCGCCCGGGCCATGGAGGTAGTGCGTGCGGTGTCCCATCCCCACGGCTTCAACCTGGGCATGAACCAGGGCGAGGTCGCCGGCGCCGGCATTGCCGCCCACCTGCATCAGCACATCGTGCCGCGGTGGACCGGCGACGCCAACTTCATGCCGATCATCGGCAAGACCAAGCCCGTGCCGCAGCTGCTCGGCGAACAGCGCAACCGGCTCGCCGCGGCATGGGACGCGGCGCCCGCGGGAACGGGACCCGCCGCCCGCCCCGACCCGAACCACTGAGGAGCCCGCTGATGCTCGGACAACACGGAAGAGGCATTACCCGGGCCCTATTCACCGGCCCCGCCCGGCTGCTCGCCAGGATCGGAGTCACCCCCAATATGCTCACCGTCGCCGGTACGGTGGCCACCATCGCCGTCGCGGTACTTACCCTGCCCCAAGGACGCTTCATCCTGGGCCCGGTGCTGCTGGCGCTTGTGCTGATCGGCGATTCCTTCGACGGGATTCTGGCCCGCCTGACGGGCAGCGCCTCCGACTTCGGCGCCTTCCTGGACTCCACCATGGACCGCCTGGCGGACGGCGCTGTCTTCGGCTCCCTGGCCGTATGGGCCGCCCTGCACCTGCAGCCGGGAACGCTGCGCACCTGGACGGTCGCCGTCTCGGTGTGCGTGGTAGTGCTCGCCGCGGCAGTGCCCTACGCGCGTGCCCGCGCCGAGTCAGTTGGAGCCAAGGCCGCCGTCGGTATCGCTGAGCGCACCGACCGCCTGGTGATCGCCGCCGTCGGCGTGCTCGCCGTCGGGCTGGGTGCGCCGCCGTGGGTGCTCACAGGGGCACTGGCCCTGATCGCGGCCGCCAGCCTGATTACGGTCATCCAGCGGATTGCGACCGTGCATGAGCAGCTGGCGCGTGCGCCGCAGGGGGTGCGGCGGTGAGCGTCGGCATTGAGGACCTGTACCGCTTTGCCTGGCGGCACGTGCGGAAGCTGCCCGCACCCGTCGGCTACGGGCTGTCCGCGCTGGGGGCCGACGCCGCCTGGGCGGCGCACCGGCTGCGCGGTGGCGAACAGGGTGTAGGCCAGCTGGAGAAGAACCTGGCGCGCCTGCTGCCGCAGGCCTCCCGACGGGAGATACGGCGCGCCTCCCGCGCCGGCATGCGCTCCTACATGCGGTACTTCTATGAGGCCTTCGCCCTGCCCGGCATGAGCATGGAACAGGTTCATGCCCGCGTGCGCCCCGAGGTCGACCCGCGTGCCTACGAGGATCTCGCCCGCGGATCCATCGTCATCGCGCTGCCGCACATGGGCAACTGGGACCTGGCCGCAGCCTGGGCCTGCCAGGAGCTGGCCCAGGTGCTTACCGTCGCCGAGCGGCTCGAGCCCGCTGACCTGTTCGAGCAGTTCGTCAGCTTCCGTGAGTCCCTCGGTGTGAAGGTCATTGGCCAGGGCCGCGGCGAGAAGGTCTTCGACCGCCTGGTTCAAACCGCGCAGGAGGGCCATTATGCGGTCGCGCTGCTGGCCGACCGCGACCTTTCCAGCACCGGTGTACTGACCGAGCTCGGGGGGCACCCGGCGCGCGTGGCCGCGGGTCCGGCCGCTCTGGCGGTGAGGCTCGGGGTGCCGCTATACAACGCCTCCCTGCACTACGAGCGCCTGGAGGGCGAGCGCCGCCGCCGGGCCGGCTCCGCCTGGGGGATCGTGCTGACCATCCGGCCGGTGGATGCGCCCGTCGGCCTGGAGGGCCGGGAGAAGACCGCGGCCTGGACACGTTCGTGGGTGGCGGATCTCTCGCCGCGGCTGGCGGAGCACGCCGTCGACTGGCATATGCTGCAACCGGTCTTCGACGCCGATCTGGACCACGAGCGGCTCGCCCGGCGGCACGCGGCCGAGGCCGCCCAGCAGGAGCCGGAGTCATGAGGAAGTCATGAGGATAGGTATCGTCTGCCCCTACTCACTGGATGCCCACGGCGGGGTCCAGGTGCACGTGATGGACCTGGCCCAGGAGCTCATGCGCCGCGGACACGAGGTGCAGGTGCTCGCACCCGCCTCGCAGGACCTGGAGCTGCCCGAGTGGGTGACCAGTGCCGGTGACTCCATCGCGATCCCCTACAACGGGTCGGTCGCGCGCCTGAACTTCGGCGCTGCGGTTGCGCGCCGCGCCCACCGCTGGCTGTCCGCCGGCGACTTCGACCTGCTGCACATCCACGAGCCCATCACTCCCAGCGTGGGCATGCTCGCGCTGCAGGCGTCATCGGGTCCGGTGGTCGGTACCTTCCACGCCGCCATGGACCGCTCGCTCGCCCGCGAGCTGCTTTCCCCGGTGGCGGTGCCGCTGATGGAGAAGCTGGCTGCCCGGATCGCCGTCTCCGAGGAGGCCCGCCGCACGCTGATCCAATATCACGGCGGTGACGCCGTGGTGATCCCGAACGGCGTCGACGTCGCCCCGTTCGCACAGGCGCCCAAGGACGATCCGCGCTTCGTCGGCACGCCGGAGGCGCCCACGATCTCCTTCCTGGGCCGCCTGGACGAGCCGCGCAAGGGACTGCATGTCCTGGCGGATGCGATCCCGGAGGTGCTGGCGCAGGTGCCCGCGGCCCGCTTCCTCATCGCCGGGCGCGGAGAGGCCGAGGCCGAGCGGGCCGCGCTGGCCCAGTACGGTGACCGGGTGGTGTTCCTAGGCGGCATCTCCGACGCTGACAAGGCCGCCATGCTGGCCTCCTGCTCCTGCTACGTCGCACCGCAGACCGGCGGGGAGTCCTTCGGCATTGTGCTGGTGGAGGCCATGGCGGCGGGCACCAATGTGGTCGCATCCGACCTGACGGCCTTCTCCGACGTGCTCGGGGCCGGAGCCTACGGCTACCTGTTCCGCAACGGTGACGGGGCCGATCTGGCCCGCGCCATCATCCGCACACTCTCAGATCCCGCGGCGGCCCAGGAGCGCCGCTCGGCCGCCGCAGCGGTGGTGGGCCGCTACGACTGGTCGGCGGTCACCGACGCCATCCTCGACGTGTACGACATGGCCCTGTCCACCGCCCATACTCGCGTCACCGTGGCCCCGGGCTCGCGCACCATGGTCGGCCGGCTGCGCGACGCCCTTGAGGACTGACCGGATGCTCGCGAAGTTGACTCCACTACTCACCGTCCCCGCCATGCCCTGGCCCATGGCGGCTGCCGCTAGCAGCGGCCCGCCCGCCTGGCTGCTGCCCGCAGTGGTCATCCTGATGATCGCACTCGTGGTCCTCGCCGTGGCCTGGTCACTGTATGCCAAGGCTCTGCGGGTGGATCGGCTCCACCGACAGGTACTGGGCTCGCGCGCCACCCTTGAGGCACAGCTGGTGCACCGGGCACAGGCGGCGGCAGATCTGGCGGCCACCGGGCTGCTCGATCCGGCGTCGGCGCTGATACTGTCGCGGGCGGCATATGACGCGCTCGATGCCGAGGGCCCGCTGGTTGAGGACGGGCTGGACACCGATGCGCCCGGGCGCGTTACCGGTGAAGGCGGGGGCACGCGCACGCGGATGCGCATCGAGTCGGACCTAACCCGCGTGATCCGTGCGGTGCTCGACCCGTCAACGCGCGTTTCGCTGAACGGCGACCCGCGGGGAAACGAGTCACTGGAGCGCCTTGATCGTGCCGCATACCGGCTGGTGCTGGCGCGCCGCTTCCACAACACCCATGTGGCCGAGGCCCGGCGCCTGCGCGGCGCGCTCGATGTACGCCTGCTGCACCTGGCAGGTCATGCCCCGCTTCCCCAGACCTTCGACATCGATGACGCCACTACCGCAGAGGTGGAGGGCGTCCAGGAGGAGCCGCAGTCATGAGCGCTTCTGGTACCAACCCGGGCCCCGGAGAGTCGTGGGCACCGCGGCCCGGCTACCAGCGCTCCGGCTACCCTCCGGCTGGCTCCACCCAGCCCCGCCCCGCGCCGCTGTGGACTCCGCAGGCGATGGTGCACCGGCATCGCGGAACCGTGGCCAGTACGGTGCTGGCGTGTGTCGGTGCGCTAGGCCTGGCGCTGATGCTGTTGACCATTTACGCCTCATCGAGCGGGCCGGTCTCGGAGCTACTGGTCTCCATCCTGCTGGCGCTCGTGCCGCTGGGCATCGTCATGGCCACGGTGCGTTGGATCGACCGCTGGGAACCGGAACCGCCGGGGCTACTGGCCGCCGCTTTCCTTTGGGGCGCGGGTGTGGCCACCGTCATCTCCCTGGTGGTCAACACCTCCGCATCACTCCTGGTATCGGCCGCCACCGGCTCCGTAAGCGGGGGCGAGTTCGTCTTAACCGTAGTTAGTGCCCCGATAATCGAGGAGGTCACCAAGGGGCTGGGGGTGCTCGTCATCTTCCTGATCTGGCGGCGCAACTTCAACGGCGCCGTGGACGGCATCGTATACGCAGCGGTGGTCGCTGCCGGCTTCGCCTTCGCCGAGAACATCCTGTACTTCGTGCAGTCCTCCGACACGCTGCTGATGACCTTCCTCCTGCGCGGTATCGCATCGCCGTTTGCGCACGTGACCTTCACCGCCTGCACTGGGCTGGCGATCGGTGCGAGTGCGCGCATGCGCTCGCCCCTGGCCTGGGTGTGGACCGCGCCCCTGGGGCTGGCCGGCGCGATCGTGCTGCACGCCTTCTGGAACGGCATGCTGATAACCGAACCGTCCTTGTACTTCTACGTGGCGCTGCCGTTCTTCATGGCGGCAATCGGGCTGGTGCTCTGGCTGCGCTGGAATGAGCGCCTGACCATGCGGCAACGGCTGGCTGATTACCAGCGTGCCGGCTGGTTCTCACCCGCCGAGGTGACCATGATCACCACCGGTGCCGGCCGTGCGGCGGCCCTCCGCTGGGCCAGGAGCCGGGGCGCGGAGCAGGCCCGGGCGATGCGTGAGTTCCTCGGGTGTGCATCCGCCCTGGCGCAGCTGCGTCAGCAGGCGATCGACGGGCACGCGGACGCCGACTTCGCCCCGCACGAGGCCGCCCTCCTGACGGCCATCATGGAGAACCGGTATGTCTTCACCCGGTGAGCGCCCTGCCCACGGTGGCGGGGCTGCCGGGCTGGCCGCCGATGGGCGCGACCCGCGGCGAGTGCCGGCTAACTGGAGGCGGCTGCTGGATCCGGATGAGTGGCGGCTCAACGCCGAGGGCCTGCCGTTTCGGCGGGCTGCGCGGGTGATTGCGCTGCGCCGGGATCCACGACCGGCAATCCTGCTGGTAGTCGGGCACGACTTCAGCGACGCCTCCCGCTCCTGGGCGTTCACGCCGGGAGGCGGCCTGCTGCCGGGTGAGACGCCGCTTGGCGGCGCCCGGCGCGAACTGGCTGAGGAGACCGGCATCGGCCTGGCGGAGGCGTGCTTCACCGGCCCCGTGGTGGAGCGCAGAGCCGTGTTCGCCTTCAACCGGGTCACTTGTAGGCAGGACGAGCTGTTCTACCTGACCCACCTGGCGGCAGGGGACGACGTCGTCGACCAGTCGGGCTGGACTGACACGGAACGTGAGCTGCTGGACTCGCTGCGCTGGTGGGAACTGGATGAGCTCGACGCCGCCGTTGCAGCCGGGATGACCGTGTACCCGCACATGCTGCCCGCACTGGCCCGGGAGCTTATGGAGGGCTGGGACGGCCGGGTGCGGCATGTCGTCGAGCACTGATCCCGGTGGAGGCCAGGGCGGTCGGCCGGCTCGTGCCGTCGCCCCAGGAGCCGCGGGCACCCGTGACCGATCTTGGCAGGACGGCGTGTTTTGACCGATCCCCTAGGATAGGCGTCGGTATGTTCGTTAGCGGCCTCCCGCCCGCCGCCGGGCTGGAGGAACGGAAGACTACAAGGAGAACACATGTCGGGTCACTCCAAGTGGGCCACCACGAAGCACAAGAAGGCCGCCATTGACGCCAAGCGCGGCAAGCTCTTCGCCCGCCTGATCAAGAACATCGAGGTCGCGGCCCGCACCGGCGGTGGCGACCCGAGCGGTAACCCGACTCTCTTCGATGCCATCCAGAAGGCCAAGAAGAACTCCGTGCCGGCTGACAACATCACCCGCGCCGTCAAGCGCGGCTCCGGTGAGGAGGCCGGCGGTGCGGACTGGCAGACCATCATGTATGAGGGCTACGGCCCCGAGGGCGTTGCCTTCCTGGTCGAGTGCCTGACCGACAACCGCAACCGGGCTGCCTCGGATGTACGCGTGGCCTTCACACGTACCGGCGGGTCCCTGGCTGATCCCGGTTCGGTCGCCTACAACTTCACCCGCAAGGGCGTGGTGGAAGTTGCCAAGGGGGAGGGCATCGACGAGGACACGATCCTCATGGCGGTGCTCGATGCCGGTGCCGAGGAGGTAGTGGAGGGCGCGGAGTCCTTCGAGATCATCTCCGAGCCGGGCGACCTGGTGGCGGTAAGAACGGCGGTGACCGACGCGGGCATGGACTACGAGTCCGCCGAGTCCCAGTTCGTCGCCGGAACCACGGTCACGGTTGACGTTGAGGGCGCGCGCAAGGTGATGCGCCTGATCGACGCCCTGGAGGACCTGGATGACGTGCAGAACGTCTACACCTCCGTCGACATCACGCCTGCGGTTGCCGCCGAGCTGGATGCGGACGACTGACGGCCCCGCACAGCACTGTCTCGCGTCCGGGCAATGACCGAAACGTCGGCCGGTCCCTCGCCACTGGCCACTGAGCGGGCCGGGCGGCGGGCCGCGCGCCGCCGTGCCGTGGCCGAGCAGCGCGTGCTGGGCATCGACCCGGGCATGACGCGCTGCGGTCTGGGTTGCGTGGATATCGATCCACGCCGCCGCGCCCGCCTGGTGGAGGTGGCGGTGGTGCGCACTCCGGCCTCAGACAGTCCGGAGCTGCGGCTGATGGCCGTGGCCGACGCGCTGGACGACTGGATTGCGCGGCTGGCGCCTACCAGTATGTCGGTCGAGCGCGTATTCGCGCACGACAACCTGCGATCGGTGATCTCGGTGGCCCAGGTTATTGGCGTGGTCATGGTGGCGGGTGCCCGCGCCGGCCTGGAGGTGGCCCAGCACACCCCGAGTGAGGCCAAGGCCGCGGTCACGGGTTCCGGCACGGCCACTAAGGCGCAGGTTCAGGCGATGGTGCAGCGCATCCTCGGCTTGGACGCCCCGCCGCGGCCGGCGGACGCCGCTGATGCGCTCGCGCAGGCGATCTGCCACGGGTGGCGCGGCGGCGGCACCGGGATTGACGGCAGCACGGATATGGTCTCGGCCGGCGGGTCGATCCGCGCCTCTGCTCGTACCCCGGCGCAGCAGGCATGGGCCGCCGCGCAGGCACGTGCACGGCGCACCGGCGCCGTCGACCCCCGCCGCCGAACACGCTAGAGTCAGCACCATGCCGAACAGGTGTTCGACGCCCTCGACTGAAGGAGCCACTGCCGCATGATCTCCTCACTGCGCGGAACCGTACTAGAGGCCTCGCTCGGGGCCGCGACCATCGAGGTCGGCGGCGTCGGCATGACCTTCCAGGCCACGCCGGCGACCCTGGCCGGGCTGCGCGCCGGCGAGGAGGGCTTCGTCCGCACTGAGCTGGTTGTGCGTGAGGACGCCCTGTCCCTGTACGGCTTCGCCGATGCCGACGAACACCGCTGCTTCCAAGTGCTGCTCGGGGCGAAGGGGGTGGGCGCCAAGCTCGCCCTGGCAATCCTGTCCGTGCACACTCCCGATGCGCTGAGGCGGGCTGTTGCCGCTAACGACGTCGCCGCGCTCAAGCGAGTTCCCGGGCTCGGCCCCAAGGGCGCCCAGCGGGTGATTATCGACGTCGCGGACAAGCTCGGCCCACCGGTGGGCGGCGAGCCTGGCACCGTGCCCGGGCCCGAGCAGGCCGCGGACGCCGAGGCCAATCCCGATGTCGTTGCCGCACTGGTGCAGCTGGGCTGGAACGAGGCGGCAGCGACCCGCGCGGTTGCCACCGTCCAGTCCGAGCGCGCCGATGCCGGAGCAGCCACCCCGCTGCCACTGCCGGAACTGCTGCGTGCCGCGCTGCGGTACCTGGGAGGTGGCACGCGTGGCTAATTACCCTGGGGAGGGCGGCGGCCCGATTGCCGACGGGCGCCTGGTTGGTGGCTCCGCGGATGACGCCGAGCGTGCGGCGGAGGCTGCTCTGCGGCCCAAGCGGCTGGAGGACTTCGTCGGCCAGCAGGTGGTGCGGGGGCAGCTGTCGGTTGTGCTGCGCGCCGCCCTGGCCCGCGGAGCGGTCCCGGACCACGTGCTACTGTCCGGTCCGCCGGGGCTGGGCAAGACCACGCTTGCCATGATCATCGCCAACGAGGTCGACGGCGTACTGCGCATCACCTCCGGGCCCGCGATTCAGCACGCGGGGGATCTGGCCGCGATCCTGTCCTCCCTGGAGGAGGGGGACGTACTGTTCATCGACGAGATTCACCGGCTCGCCCGCACCGCCGAGGAGATGCTCTACCTGGCCATGGAGGACTACCGGGTGGATGTGGTCGTGGGCAAGGGACCAGGGGCGACCTCCATTCCGCTGACCCTGCCGCCTTTCACCGTAGTCGGCGCCACGACTCGCGCGGGGCTGCTGCCCGCTCCGCTGCGTGACCGCTTCGGTTTCACGGGCCATCTCGACTACTACGGGCCGGAGGACCTGACCCGTATCGTGACCAGGTCGGCCAACCTGCTGGGGGTCCGCATCGAAGGTGACGCGGCCGGTGAGCTCGCCAGGCGCTCCCGCGGCACTCCTCGTATCGCCAATCGCCTGCTGCGCCGGGTTCAGGACTGGGCCCAGGTGCACGGAACACCGGGGCGCCTGGACCTGGCCGCGACCCGCGGGGCGCTGGAGGTCTTCGAGGTCGACGAATTGGGCCTGGACCGGCTCGACCGCTCGGTGCTGCAGACCCTGTGCACGCGCTTCGCCGGCGCGCCCGTGGGCCTGAGCACTCTAGCGGTGAGCGTGGGGGAGGAGCCTGAGACCATTGAGACGGTGGCCGAGCCGTACCTGTTCAGGGAGGGGCTGATTGTCCGCACACCCAGGGGGCGCATGGCCACCCCCGCAGCCTACGCGCACCTGGGCCTGCGTCCGCCCGAGGACGGCACACTTTTTGCGTGATCAGGTCGAAATCGGAAGGTATAAGGGGCGCGTGTCACACCTCCGTCGGCGGAGCGGGCGGGCGTGCGCACCCCCGGGTGGCCTAGACTCGCAGACGCTATCGCCCGGGCGATGCAGGGTTTCTTCACGAACGGAGTCATTACCATGGACCCCATGCTGCTCATACTGATCGTCATGCTGCTGGCCTTCTGGCTGATGTCCAGGTTCGCGCGCAAGCAGCAGGAGCGGATGCTGGATGAGCAGAGACGCCGCACCGAGGAGGCGCTGGTGCCCGGCACCTGGGTGCGTACCCGGGCCGGTTTCTACGGCACCGTAGTAGAGGTCGACGGTGACGTGGTCACCCTGGCTACCCCGCTGGGAGATGAGTCGTTGTGGGCCAAGAATGCGGTCGTCGGGGCTGAGGAGCCGCCCTTCGCCTCCGCTGAGGAGGACACCGCGGACGACGCTGCGGGCGAGTTTGAGGACGAGCCGGGTGACCCGGACGCTGTCCACGAGGCCGCCGCCACCGGTGCCGAGGATTCCGCCGCGCCCGGCCGGGACGGTCACCCGGAGGAGCCCCAGCCGCAGGCCTGAGCCCTGCCCCACCCCGAATTCAGAGCGTCGGCCGCCCCTTGGCGACGGCGCATCCCGCCCCGAAGAGAGGACCGCGTGTCCACCAATAAGCTCAAGCATCCGGGCCGGCGCCTGCTGGTGCTGCTCCTGGTCATCGTGCTCGGCTACACCGCGCTGGCGGTGGGCGCCATCACGGGACGCACCCAGATGACTCCGGGGCTCGCCCTGGACCTGGAGGGCGGCACCCAGATCATTCTTACGCCCACCACCTCCGATGGCTCAGATATCACCGAGGAAGACCTCAACCAGGCCATTGAGATCATCCGCCAGCGCGTGGATGCCTCCGGTGTTGCCGAGGCACAGATCTCCCGGCAGGGCGGGAACAACATCATCGTGTCGTTGCCGGGCACTCCCAGCGAGGAGACTCTCGACCTGGTGCGCACTTCGGCGGTGCTGTACTTCCGCCCCGTAATTCGCATACTGCAAGCCGGTGCTGCGGCCTACGCCGAGGCGCAGAACAGCTACGTATCCAGCCTGGCCAATGCGACTCCGGCTGAAAGCGCGACCCCGGACGAAAGCGCTGCTCCGGGTGAATCGGAGAGCGGCGCGCCCACGGACGCAGAGACACCAGAGACATCAGAGACACCGGAGGCGTCCAGCGACGCCACCGCCAACGCAGAGGATCAGGAGACCGATGCGGCCGCTGAACCCCTGCCCACCGCGACGGTGACGGTGGAGGAGATGGCTACCACCCTCGCGGATGTGGACGGAGACGGCACTATCAGCCCAGACCCGCTGGAAGCCACCAGCGATGACCACTCCTCCGACTCCTGGATCTCGGAGCAGCTCATCTATGACGCGTACCTGACGGATTGCACCGCCGCGGAGTCTCTCACCGGCCAGGCCCAGGACCCCGGCTCTGCTGTGATCTCCTGCGCGCGTGACGGCAGCGGGACGATCTACATCCTGGGACCCGCCGACATCGTCGGAACCGATGTCGCCTCCGCATCATCGGGACTGGAGACCACCAGCCAGGGAGCAACCACCAACAACTGGGTGGTGTCCCTTGAGTTCGACGAGGCCGGCACCAAGGCCTTCGCCGAGGTCTCAGAGCGCCTTATCGCTTACCGGGACGCCGCGTCTGCGGCAGCCGCCTCCGGCGCGACCGACGTGACCTCAAACGACTCGCAGAAGGCACAGTTCGCCATCGTGCTGGATGGGCTGACAATCATGTCCTCTGGATTCAACCCAGATGTCACGACCGCCATCACCGATGGTCGGGTGCAGATTTCCGGCAACTTCAGCCAGGCGCAGGCAAACACCCTGGCTAACCAGCTCTCCTTCGGCTCGCTGCCACTGTCCTTCACGGTCCAGTCGGAGCAGCGTATTTCCGCGACCTTGGGCACCGAGCAGCTGCGCAACGGGCTGATCGCCGGGTTGATCGGCTTCGTGCTGATCGTGGCCTACTTGGCGTGGCAGTACCGGGGGCTGGGAGTCGTCGCAGTGGCTTCGCTGCTCGTGGCTGCCGCCGGCACCTACCTGGTCATCGCCCTGCTGAGCTGGTCGATGGGCTACCGCTTGTCCTTGGCGGGCGTGGCCGGCCTGATCATCGCGATCGGCATCACGATGGACTCCTTCATCGTGTACTTCGAGCGCGTCCGCGACGAGGTCCGCAACGGCCGCACACTGGTGGCCGCCGTGGATGAGGGCTGGCAGCACGCCCGTAGAACGATCATCGTCTCCGACTCGGTCAACCTGCTGGCGGCGGTTGTCCTGTACTTCCTGGCCGTCGGCGGCGTGCAGGGCTTCGCCTTCACGCTGGGGGTGACCACCGTGGTTGACCTCGCCGTTATCATCCTGTTCACGCATCCGATGATGGTGTGGATCCTGAGATTCCGGTTCTTCGGCGAAGGGCATCGCCTGTCGGGCCTTGACCCCGAGCACCTGGGGGCACGCTCGCGCGCCGCCTACCGGGGCGGCCTGCTGGCCGCCGCCGCAACCAGTAGTGGCTCGCTGGCCCGGCGTCGTGCCGAGGCCCGTCGCGCGCAGGAGCGTGCACAGGCGGATACAGACAGCGGTGACGTGCCGGACCGCGGGGGCGCGGGGGATGCGGACGACGCCGAGGAGACAAGCGAAAAGGAGAATGAGCAGGCATGAAGTCACTTGCCCAACTCGGCAACGAGCTCTACTCCGGAAATACCTCCTTCCCCTTCGTAGGAAGGCGCCGCCTGTGGTATGCAATCGCCGGCGCTGCGGTGCTGGCCTCGATCATCCTGATCGGCACGGTCGGCCTGACACCGGGAATTGACTTCCGCGGAGGCTCCGAGATCACCGTAACTGCGCTGGCCAAGCCCGACGTTGCGCCTGCCAACGCCGTCCTGGCGGAGGAGGGGCTGGCCTCAGGAGCCTCGGTGAGCACGGTGGGCTCATCCTCCGTGCGCGTGCAGACCAACGAGCTGACCAACGAGCAGCTCAACGGTGTGTCCGCCGCGCTGGCGGATGCTTACGGCGTCGCCGACGCGGACGTGTCAGCCACGACGATCGGACCCACCTGGTCCTCCGACGTCACCAACAAGGGAATTCGCGGCCTGGTGATTTTCTTCGTGCTCGTCGGCGCGCTGATCTGGGCATATTTCCGCACCTGGAAGATGGCGGCCGCGGCCCTGCTGGCGCTCGTACACGACATCCTGATCACCGTGGGCGTGTACGCCGCCAGCGGCTTCGAGGTCACCCCCGCCACAATCATCGGCGTGCTCACGATCCTCGGCTACTCCCTGTATGACACGGTCGTCGTATTCGACAAGGTCAGGGAGAACACGAGCGGCTTTGAGACCCAAAATCGTTCGACTTACGGCGAGTTGGCCAACCTCGCGGTCAACCAGTCGCTGATCCGGTCGATCAACACATCGGTCGTGGGCGTGCTGCCGGTCGCCTCGCTGCTGGTGGTTGGCGCCTTCATCCTCGGGGCGGGCACCCTGCGGGATATTGCGCTGACTCTGTTCATCGGCATGATCGCGGGCACGGTGTCCTCGCTGTTCCTAGCCACCCCGCTCCTGGTCGACCTGCGCAGCCGTGAGGCCGTTGTAAAGGAGCAGGCCGCCCGCGTCGCCATGGTACGGGACGAGCGCATTGCCGCCGTCGGCGACGACCCGGAGGCCCTGGCCGCCGTTGCAGCCGCCCCGGCGGCCGCCCCAGTCATCCCCGGACACCACCGTGGTGTCTCCGCCCAGCCCAAGAGGAAGAGGAAGCGGTCATGACAGTTTCGTCCGCGTTGCCCCAGGAACTCACGCGTCTGGTTCTGGACAATCTTCGGGAGATCCCGGATTTCCCGGAGCCTGGTGTGCTGTTTCGCGACATCACGCCGCTGCTGTCCAATGGGGAGGCCTTCGCCAACCTGATCGACGGCCTGGCGGCTCACTACCGCGGTCATATCGACGCCGTCGCCGGGCTGGAGTCCCGCGGCTTCATCCTGGCCGCGCCGCTGGCTGTGCACCTGGGCATAGGCATGGTGATTGTTCGCAAGGCCGGCAAGCTGCCCGGCCCGGTACTGGGTGTCGACTACGAGCTCGAGTACGGCACAGCCCGCATGGAGCTGCGGCCCGAGACGGTCGAGGAGGGGTCGCGTGTACTGGTGATCGACGACGTGCTGGCCACTGGTGGCACCGCCGCGGCCTCCATCAGCCTGCTGGAGCAGGCCGGCGCGAAGGTCGAGGCCGTATGCATGCTGCTGGAGCTCGCCGGGCTCGGGGGCCGGGAGAAGCTGGCCGGCCGGGAAGTCGAGTCCGTCGTGGTTTTCGAATCGGCCTGATTCCGCTCACCGCTGCCACTCGTGTCGGCTAACCCGGCTATGATCCGGGTATGACGACTGACACGCGCAACGGAACCGGCGCAGCGGATGAGACTGTTGTGCCCGGGTCGCGCGTGCGCAGCCGCTTGGCGTGGTTCGGTGCACGGGGGCATTCGACCCCGCCCGCCATCGAACCGCTAATGCGCGCCCTACGCGCAAACCACCCCAAGGCCGATACCAGTCTGATCGTGCGCGCCTACCGGGTTGCGGAGAAGGCGCACGCCGGGCAGATGCGCAAGTCGGGCGAGCCCTACATCACTCACCCGGTTGCGGTGGCCACCATCCTGGCGGAGCTCGGCATGACGCCGCAGACTCTGGCCGCCGCCCTCCTGCACGATACCGTTGAAGACACGGATTACACGTTGGAACGGCTGCGCGCCGACTTCGGTGACGATATCGCCCTGCTGGTTGATGGCGTGACCAAGCTGGACAAGGTCCAGTACGGGGACGCCGCCCAGGCGGAGACTGTCCGCAAGATGATTGTGGCCATGTCGAAGGACATTCGCGTGCTGGTCATTAAGCTCGGTGACAGGCTGCACAATGCCCGCACCTGGAAGTATGTGCCGGAGGAGACCGCTGCGCGCAAGGCCAAGGAGACCCTGGAGATCTATGCACCCCTGGCGCACCGACTGGGTATGAACACCATTAAGTGGGAGTTGGAGGACCGCTCCTTCAAAGCGCTGTACCCGGGCGTGTATGACGAGATCGAGCACCTGGTGGCAGAGCGCGCGCCCGCTCGGGAGGAGTACCTGCGCCAGGTGCGCCTGCAGATAGAGGAGGACCTGCGGGTCAACAAGATCAAGGGCATTGTCACCGGCAGGCCTAAGCACTACTACTCGATCTACCAGAAGATGATCGTGCGGGGTAAGGAGTTCGATGACATCTACGATCTGGTGGCAGTGCGTGTCATTGTAGACACAGTCCAGGACTGCTACGCGGTGCTGGGGGCGCTGCACTCGCGCTGGACTCCGATGTCCGGGCGTTTCAAGGACTACATCGCGGTCCCCAAGTTCAACCTGTACCAGTCCCTGCACACCACGGTGATCGGCCCGGGCGGTAAGCCGGTGGAGATCCAGATCCGCACGCATGAGATGCACCGCATGGCCGAGTACGGGGTGGCGGCGCACTGGAAGTACAAGGAGGACCCGAACGCCAGCGGTCCCAGCCCGCTGGGGGGAGCGCCCGGTGACTCTGACGCCGGCGAGCTCGGATGGCTGCGGCAGCTGGTCGACTGGCAGAAGGAGACGCAGGATCCCGCCGAGTTCCTGGACTCCCTGCGCTACGAGATGTCCGGCGGGCAGGTTTACGTGTTTACGCCTAAGGGCGACGTGCTGGCGCTGCCGAGCGAGTCCACCCCGGTGGACTTTGCCTATGCCGTGCACACGGAGGTAGGTCACCGCACGGTTGGCGCTCGTGTAAACGGTCGGCTCGTACCGCTTGACACCAAGCTGGAGAACGGTGACACGGTGGAGGTGTTCACCTCCAAGGCGCAGGGTGCCGGGCCCAGCCGCGACTGGCTGAACTTCGTCGGCTCCACGCGCGCCCGCAACAAGATCAAGGCCTGGTTCTCCAAGGAGCGCCGCGAGGAGGCCATTGAGGCCGGCAAGAGTGCCATTGCCCGGGCGATGCGCAAGAAGGACCTTCCGATCCAGCGGCTGATGAGCCATGACTCTCTGCTCAACGTGGCCGAGACGCTGAACAAGCAGGACATCGATGGGCTGTACGCCGCGGTGGGGGAGGGGCACGTCTCCGCCCAGCACGTCGTGGATACGCTGGTTGCGTCCATGGGTGGCGAGGCCGGCGCGGAGGAGACTCTTGCGGAAGGCGTTCTACCCACCCGTGCCGCCTTGACCCAGCAGCGCACCCGCGGTGTCGGGGACCCGGGCGTCGTCGTCGAGGGCATGGACGAGGGCGACGTGTATGTCAAGCTTGCCCGGTGCTGCACCCCCATGCCCGGGGATGAGATCGTTGGCTTCGTAACCCGCGGTTCGGGTCTGTCCGTGCACCGCGCCGACTGCCAGAACGTCGAACAGCTCAGGCAGCAGCCGGAACGCATATTGAAAGTCCGGTGGGCCGACCACGCGCAGAGCGCCTACCTGGTGCAGCTGGAGGTGGAGGCCCTCGATCGCGGGGGTCTGCTGGCGGACATCACACGCGTCCTGGCTGACAACCACGTCAACTTGATCAGCGCGAACGTTGGTACCTCCCGCGACCGGGTCGTGGTAGGCAGGTTCGTGGTCGAACTAGCAGAGGCCAGCCACCTGGACCACACGCTCGCCTCCCTGCGCCGCATCGACGGCGTCTTCGAGGCACGGCGGCTGACCTCCTCGGCCACCCGCCGCCAGCAGGATCATGAGGACGCGCACGTAGGCGCCTGAGACCTCGGCGCGTACAAGTCGTCGATCAGTCGGCGGGCCCGGCGCAGGCCTCGCATGCGGCCGCCCCGGCACGCCAGCAGGTCGGGTTCCAACTCGGCGCGAGTGACTCCGGCCCGGCGCGCGCGCAGTACGGCGGATACGGCGATCCCGGGCGGGGCGGTGCGCGCCAGGTCTACGACGACTCTCGTCAGGGGTAGGCAGTTCAATCCGGCGAGCTTCACGACGGTGCCGGGGCCGGTGCCCGTCGCCAGCTCAACGCGGCTTGGCGGGCAGCCTCCCGTGTGTACCCATAGCGCGGTGCGGCCGGCTACCGTCCCGCCTACGGACACAATCGGTTTCAGAGCGCGGGCACGCTGGAACGGTGTGCAAATCATGTCTGTAGGCACCATTTGGCCTGCCACCTCCGTGAGGACCTGCTCGTCGATATCGGGGTAGTGCAGTAGGTGGAGCTCCTGGCGGGTTAGCGGGCCCAGCGCGGGCTGCACCGGTTCGCGCAGCAGGTGCGCCAGCACTACTCGTGCGGGTACTGTGCGCGTCATGGAGCCCGGCGGTGTGCCCTGAGTGCTAGAAGCGGTCATGGGCCAATCCTTCCCGTTACGGCACCTGGGCGGAAGCACTCGTCCCGGGCCTGTGGAAAACTCTGACGCGGTCGGTGGTACAGGCAGCCCTGAGGGGCGCGCGTCCGGGGAGAGGTCAGTCGAGCCCGCTGCCAGTACCGATATATATGGCGGTATGGTAACTTGGTGGTGTTCGACGTGTTACGCATGGCCTTCCGGAGTTGGTGCGGCGGTGCATAGTCAGATGTCCGGGCGCCAGCCCGGGGAAGGGACTCTGCTCGCTCGTGTTCTCGTTCGCTCGTTTCAATAGCGGTGACCCGCTAGCTTCGGCCAGCAGGCGCATGTTGAGGTGCGTACTGTCCGCTCAACATCTGGAAAGGCTGGTTTTGTTGTGACTGATGAGGAGAAGGAGGAGGCTGTGGCTGAGCTCCTTGGGATGGTACAGGATTCTCGCGCGGATCTCGGCCTGGAGGATGGTAGCAGTAAGGCTGAGACCTTGTCGCAGGACTTGTCCGATGCGTGGAAGTCTCCTAAGGCTGATGATTATGAGGACCTGGTCAGTGAGATTGTGACTGCAATCTATAATGATTGGTACGACCTGGAGGGCGCTCTGGATGCTTGAGCGTACTGCTGGCCGCTGTCCGCCGGTTGATGCGCTCGTGCGTGACCTTACCACAGCATGCGGGGCGCATTGTCTTTGCGCTCAGGTGTTCAACGAGGGTCGCTAGTCAAGTCTTTCAGGAGTAACACATGGCTTATGTCTATTTGCATGAGGAAGACCTACGGGCATTCATTGACGCTCTGAAGAGTTTCGTTTCCTCGAATAACGATGAGTTGGACTCCATTAGCAGGAGTAACTACCAGTACGGCGATCCTGCCGAGATCCGTGACAAGGTCGAGTGGTGGTCGGTTCCCCGTACGCGTATCAGTGACCTGTCACAGACGGCAGAGGAGCTGCAGGTGCGGCTGGATCAGGCCGTGGAGATGAACTCCAACGGGATCACGCCGATGGACGGTGACATGATCTCCTACTACCTGCCCGACGGGGTGGAGGACACCCCCGGTAACGTCAAGGCCTACAACGGTAACGCGGTAGCCAACGGCGCGAAGGACGCAGAGGCGTTGCAGCAGGCACGTAAGAGCGCCGATGGCGTTTCCGAGGACGGGCGCACCGTCGAGGAGATCCTCAATGACATGGAGAACAACCAGGACGTGCCCGCCTACGGGTATGCGGTGGTTCAGACCCTGGGTGGTGTGGACGGGTACCTGGATGAGCTGCTGCAGCTGCAGTGGCATTACACGACTGCTAGTGGCGACCAGATCTCCATCGATCAAGAGGCTGTTGATCGGGCTGTAAATGTGTTGGGGCGGGTGCTGGCCTCGGCAACCCAGTCCGGCAAGGCGCCCGCGGGTCATGACTCCTGGTCGGATGCGATGTATCAGGCGGTGACGGTTAAGGGGCACCGGGGGCGGATGTCGGCACTGAACGCCCTGATGGCCGTGGATGGGGCGATGTATGACACAGCCACGTTGGTTGATCTGGCCGACGGCTTGGAGGACCTGCCCTTCGATGGATCAGCCGCCAGCACCACCCCCAACTCCCTGCACGGCTGGAACCACCCCGTCTACGGCTTCATATACAACGAGGGCACCGCGCTGCAGGGCTACTCCATGGACCCGTTGTATGGGGTGATGATGGCCATGGGTAACAATCCTGAGGCTGCCTTCAAGTACCTCAACCCGGATGGGCAGATGAGTGGCGGGCAGTGGGTGCCTGGGGAGCAGTCCGAGAAGCGTTGGGAGTTGTTGACGGGGCGGGAGTGGGACAGTGAGGTCGGCCTGGACGGTTTTACCGCCGTTATGGCGGGTAACTCGGCCATGCGTGGCAGCGGGGATGCGGACACCGCCGCCGCGGCCACCTGGGCCGTGGCCAGGTCCATGGAGTTCGCCGTCGACCAGGTGCCCTTCGCGAACTACACCGAGACCATGAAGGAGAACCTGTCCGTGGTGGTGGCCAACACGGCCAAGGAAGGCGTTGACGTCGCAAACGGCGGGTATCCCAGGGGGCTGGGCCTGTACCGGGGCGATGACAGCAAGACCGACCATGACGACAGGAACCTGTACAGCACGCTGATATATCGGCTCATTGATAACGAGAATGCCGCCGCCACCATCGCCTCCGCATTCACCAGTGCCGCCATGGAAAAACACCCCAATACTACTGATCTAGAGCAGTTGAAGAAGAAGTATCAGAAAGTTGGGGGCGTGTTCGGGTACCTGGACGCGATCGGTAGCGAGCGCCTGGTCGATCTTGAGGAGGCCTCGGCCGCCGAGAAAAAGGCCGCCGAGGACGCCATGGGCACCATGGTGAGCGTGTTGACCACTGTGGTTGGTGCCGGCGTAACCGGCAAAGGTGCGAAGCTGGCCTGGGATGTGGGCAAGGCCGTGACCGAGCCGATAATGGTCGACCAGCTCACCCCCGACGACCTCCCCGATGTTGACGTGCCCGATACCGGCACCCCCTCCTCGCTGGAAGCCCAGGCATACGCCGAGGCCGTCAACCAGGGGCTGATAACCGACCCGGAGGCCTTCAACTCAGAGTATCTCCAGCATTCGGGCAGCGGTGAGCCTTACTCGTGGTACACCACCAACCCCGACGGCACCACCACCTTCAACCTCGACAACCCACCTACAGATGAGCAGAACAAGCAGATCCACTACTGGGCCGACGATATCGGTCCCGAACATGACCCTGACAACGTCCTCACCGGTGCCGACGGAGCCATCGATGACGGTATTGGCAAAGGGCAGCGCCTGGTCCAGGGCAGTGACGGTGAAGGAGGTAAGGACGGTGATATCACCATCAAAAGGGGGTAAAATTACACGCTCTTGCTACAGTGCCCGGCGGCAGTCGCGCTCGTGGTGCGGTCGAGTCGCCGCGGCAGTGTGTCTAGTCGTTTCTTTGGCTGCGTGTGGTGTCTTTAGTGGTTCGGGTGAGCCCACGCCGTCTCCGGATACGCCGCTGGCGGATGCGACGATCTGTGGTGTCTTCCCCAACCAGGACCTCCAGAACACCCTCGGATTCGACACCTACTGGTACAGCTACAGCACCGGCTCCACGTCGAATGTGGAAACCGGCGAGTCAGGTTACCACTACAGCTGCAACATGGAGTCCGACAGTGACCCCTTCGGGTTGCTCAACATCGACTACGGCATCAGCACACCTCTTGATACCGGTTACGAGCTGGTGGAGTTCGATGATATTCCTGTCGAGTTCCCCGACACCGCCCAGGAGGTGACTTTCGAGGGTCTGGAGGGCGAGGGCTGGGCATGGACCGACAGCGTAGAGATCTACGTGGCCTGGCGATACAACGACACCCAGGTGCTCCTGGCCCGACTGAACTACTGGGGCCCACCAGAGAACCTTGACCAGCAGGCCAGCAACTTCCACACCACCCTCGCACCCGCCCTGGCCCAGATCCCCGAACTGGCCTCCACAACCAGCACACGCGTCGTAGTTCCCTCGCCCACGCCCGAAGCCGAGAGCGAAGCCACCGACCCAGACGACTAACCAACCCCTACACCCCGCGCTGCAAAGGAGAGCTGTCTAGCATGCAACTATCAACACACCTGTCCCGCCCCTGTCGGCACCGGCTAGTAGTTGGCCTGCTGGCGGTGTTGCTGGCCTGTGCGCCTCTGGTGGCGTGCTCGTCTGATTCCGATGACAATCCCTTGAGTATTCCTACCTATGATCCGGAGGCTGCGGCGTCTGCGGAGGCGTCGGAGTCCGCGGCCGCCGCCTCGGCGTCCGCGTCGGCCGCTGCTTCCGCTGAGGCCGCTGGCGTGGTGACAGCGGAGTCGCTGTCGACTGACCGTTACGTGGTGACCTCCATACCTGAGGACCTGGATGAGCTGCAGACCGAGGTGCTCAAGGCCTTCATCCACTACGACCAGGTCACCTGGAACATCTGGTTCACCCGCTCCGATGTAGAAAACGCCGAACCCCTAATGGCCACAGAAACCTACCAGAACCTAAGGAACAATCTGGAAGCGGCTGGTGATGGGCACACGGACGGAACGGTTAAGACATCCGTAATTGGGGTGTTCGCCGTGGACCAATATCAGGCGCAGGTATTGGTGTGTGACGATCAGTCGGATCTAGTTGACTATGATGCGGCCGGCAATGATGTCAGCAATCCAGAGACTCTTCAAGGTCGTTACGAAATTCTTGTCACTATGACTTACGAGGATGGAGTCTGGAAGGAATCAGGAGAGTCTTTGCGTTCGACTAATAAGTGTACGGTGTGACCGATGAGTATGGTCAAGCGAATAGTGGTAGTTGTACTTGCTCTATTGCTGTCGTTCGCAGGTGTGACGGGCGTCGAATCCTTTGCCTGGGCGCATGAGAATCACAACTGGGATTCTGGTTCTGGTTCGGTGACGTCGGCTTCTGATGGTTCAGTGACGATGACGGTCACGGCAACCTCCACGTCGGCTGCGGCGGATGGGTCGGCTGGTTCTGGTGGTGGGGTGGTGTCGTGGTCGCAGTCGGTGACTACTACGGTGCATCCGGTGTGCTGGTATGAGCCGGACCGGACGGGTGCGGAGGTAGCGGAGTGGATCGACTCCAGGCAGGCGGAGAAAGAATATTCCGTGTACGGCAACTGGGGTTATGTCATGCCGTACCTGAGGGATCAATATCCGGACTATGAGTCGTATGCGGACGACAGTGAGGGTTACTGGTATATGCCGTGGTGCGATTGGGAGTACTACAACGGTGACGATTTTGCGGAGTACTTGAAGCTCGCCGGACACTTTCGCTCAAACGGCCCCGTGTACGTTCCTGCAGGGCAGGTGCCCCCGGAGCCCGAGATAGATGGTGAGACGTTGGCGCGGGCGGCGTGGGACGCAGTAACCATCCCCACAGCCACAATCGCTTACAACCCGACATACGGGGACATGCAGGCCACCATCGTGGGTTGGGATACCTGGGTGTGGGCCACCGGTGACACCCCCAGGGAGGTGCAGGTGTCGGCTACGGCGGGGGCGACTACGGCTACGATCACTGCGACGGCTTCGATGCTGACTTTGCAGCCCAGGGACGGGACTGCCAAGTGCACGGGGTTCGGGGTCCCGTGGAGTGAGGACAATGACTCTAGGGGTACGGACTGCAAGATCGTCTTCAACCGCTCCAGCGCGCACTTCAAGGACTCTGTGACGCCGGTGGACGTGAAGGTGTCCTATGCGATCAGCTATACCGCCAGCGACGGGGCCACCGGAACCATGGACACCCACACCACGTCGGCGACCACCAGCATCCCGGTGGCGGAGATCCAGGCCATCAACACTAGGCCAAGTACGGAGCCGTAGGGATGACGTGTGGAGGCTGGTGTCGATGGTGGGTGGTCCTGGTCTGTGGCGGAGAAGGGAGGCACGAATGGTGAGGCCGCGATCAAGAGAGACTAGACAGCCAGGTCATGCCATTCGGAGGCGTGCCGAATTGCGGATTCCAGGCAGACGTGCTTGGGCTGTTGTCGTGGCCTCATGCTTGGTCGTGACTTCGGCAGGGTGTGGGCTCATTAATGGTTCGGGTGAGCCCACACCGCCGCCGGATACGCCGCTGGCGGATGAGACTATCTGTGGTGTCTTCCCCAACCAGGACCTCCAGGAGAGCCTAGGTTTCAACACCTACTGGTACAGCTACAGCACCAGCCCCACAACGAACGTGGAAACCGGGGAGACCGGTTACAGCTACCGCTGCGATATGGACTCTGATCGCGATCCCTTCGGACTGATTGAGATCCGCTACGGCATCAGTATAAAGCTTTATACCAGCGATGGGCCGGTTATATTTGACGAGGTTCCTGCCTCGTACCCTGATACCGCCCGGGATGTGGCTTTTGAGGGTGTGGAGGGTGAGGGCTGGGTGTGGCCCGATGGTGTTGAGATCTATGTGGCCTGGCGGTACGGCGACAACCAGACACTCTTGGCACGCCTGACCTACTGGGGTCCCCGAGAGAACCTGGATGAGCAGGTGGACAGGTTCCACGCCGTTCTTGAGCCTGCCCTGGCGAGCATCCCCGAGCTGGCCTCCACAACCAGCACACGCGTGGTAGTTCCCTCCCCTACGTCTGAGGCCGAGGATGCGGCCACCAGCACCGACGACTGATTCCTGTCGCCGCGCCGAACCATAAGGAGAACCATTCAGCATGCAACCTTCAACCCGTGTATCGCGTCCCGGTCGGCATCGCCCGGCGGCTGTCCTGCTGGCACTGTTGCTGGCCTGTGCGCCTCTGGTGGCGTGCTCGTCCGCCTCAGATGACGGTCCTCTGAGTGTTCCTACCTATGATCCGGGGGCTGCGGCGTCTGCGGAGGCGTCGGAGTCCGCGGCCGCCGCGTCGGCGTCCGCGTCGGCTGCTGCTTCTGCTGAGGCGGCTGGCGTGGTGACAGCGGAGTCGCTGTCTGATCAGGAGCTGGGCTATCACATGGTCTCCATCCCCAAGGACCTCACCGAGGCCCAGATCAAGGCACTGGTCGATTATGTCGCCTACGACCAGGTCACCTGGCGCATCTGGTCCACCGGCCAAGGCATCGAAAACCTCCCCGCCGTCGCAACAGGCGACGCGCTGGTCACGATTGAGCAGGACGCTCGCGCCCTGAACGGCCTGCGCCTGCACCCGCCCCTGCGAGTGACAATCACCGAGGTTTCCGTCGCCGAAGACGGCACCTACGCAGAACTCAACTCCTGCAGTGACCGTACGCAAGTCACTGTCACCGATGCCGACGGCAACGACATCACCGGGCCCGATTACCAAGGCTACGCGGAGTACCACGTGATCATGGTCCCAGGCCCGGACGGAAACTGGCTCACCACCGCCGAAACCACAGTCTCCAACGACAAGTGCACTGCGGAGTGATGGTCGATGCGTTCCCGGACGATCCATGCCCTGCTCGCCGCCGTCCTCGCCCTGGCGTCAGCCCTCCTAATCAACGGCAACTCATACGCGCAGCAGGTGGCTATAAACCAGGGCTCTCGGGCCGGCTCGCCGTCTGCTGGTGTGTCGTCGTCTGGTGATGGTGGTGGGTCGATTGAGGCTTCGGTGACCGTGGCCTACACCTCCCCCGGTAGCACACCCGCCAGCCAGACAGTGACTTCCTCCGCCCAGGTTGTGCAGGTCCCGCCCTCATGCGGGTACAAGCCGACCTACACCGGCCCCGAGATCGCAGCGATCTACCGCCAGGAGCCCGAGAGCTTCCGCAGCGCCCCCGAAGACGCCCCGGGGTTGAAGCCTTTGTACTCTGACTGGGAGGACCACGCCGAGGACACCAGCGGCAAGTGGTGGCGCTCCTACTGTAATCCCTCGGTGTTTCCCGACTCCCAGAGCTTCGTGAAGGCACAGCACGAGTTCAATAGCAACAATCCCACAGTCATCTGGGTCGCCACCGATGACTCCCCGCCGGCCCCGCACATCGACCCCGCCACCCTGGCCACCACCGTCTGGGAAGGCGCCAGCATCCCCGCCCCCACCATCGACTACAACCCCAAGGTCGGCAGCAGGCAGGCAACCGTGGTCGGCTTCGCCACCTGGATCTGGACCACCAACAACACCCCCCGCCGAGTGCAGATCCAGGCCACCGCCGGCTCCACCAGCGTGACCGTGACCGCCGCCTCCACCAGGCTCGACCTATCAGCCCCCGACAGCGAGGTCGACTGCACCGGATTCGGCATCCCCTGGACCCAGAGCAACGACCACCTGGGCACCAACTGCATGATCATGTTCACCCGCAGCTCCGCCCACCTGCAAGACTCCGTCACCCCACTGGACGCCAGCATCTCCTACACCGCCACCTGGACCTCAACCACCGGACAAGCCGGCACCCTCAACCCCCTCACCACCACCACAACCACCACCATCCCCGTAGCCGAAATCCAAACCCTCAACACAAGACCAACCAAACAACCATGACATCACACAGGGAGGCTCGTGTGGGATGGGCCGGAGCCGGCGCCCCAGGTCGAGGGGACGGTGATGTAGGCAAAGACGGTGTCATTGCGATCAGCCGGGATTAGTCAGCCAGGTTAGGTTGCTCTTGGCGGTATGCCAGGCCGCAGGTTCGAGGTAGCGGGGCTGTCGTATCCGCGTGTTTGGCTGTGATCTCGGCGGGGTGCGGGCTAATTGATGGTGCGGGTGAGCCTGCGGTTCGCCGCGGCGGACTTGGGGACCGCGTCCCGATACCCGGCAGCGGTACCGTCTGCTACGCCACTTCGGGGTTAACAACGCCCGTTAACGGCCTGCTGAAGGGCCCGCAGGCATACAGCAGCACGTTAAGTAGCGTTGTTAACGCCCAGCCGACGCACCAGACACCTCACTCGGGCACAACCACCACCCTCAAACCGGAAGAGCCAGTAGGGGAGGTGAACGCGCAACTCAACCGTGGCGCCGATGATGACCCGGGGTCAATTCATGGTCTGGACGGTCCGGGAGGAGGATCCGGCGCAATCACGATCACGCAGCTCTGACCGGCTAGACTCGCCGCGCACCGAGTGACCCGCAAGGAGAGGACTTGAGATGGCCGGGAAGACCGCCGAGGACGGTTACGGGGACAACCCCGGAGAAAGGGCCCTCACCGACAGGTCGGCGCCGGCCGCGCAGCGGATTGCTGACCTGGCGAAGGTTGCGGGGCGTCCCAGTAAATCCGTGCTGGTGGAGGACCTGGAGCCGCTACTAAATGCTATGCGGGCAGGGCTGAGGTTCTCCGAGGTGTATGTCCTGGACTCAGTGCGCCCGCCCCGGGAGCTTGTGGCCGAGTGCGGCCGTAGGCGGGTTCCTGTCACCGTCATGGCCGCCGGCCTGGCGACTGAGCTATTCCGGTCCGACAAGCGCCCGGAGATATTCGGCGTGGCCCGCGTGCCTGCACCGGTGGAGCCCGAGCAGCTGCTTGAGGCCGACGGCGACCTGCTGATTCTTGACGGCGTGCGGATCGTTGGCAATATCGGGGCGATCGCCCGCAGTGCCTACGCCTTTGGCGCCGCCGGGATCGTGCTGGTGGGTTCCGGGCTGGCCTCCATCGCGGACCGGCGCCTGATCCGCGCCAGCCGGGGCTACGTCTTCTCGGTGCCGGTGGCGCTGATGGACTGGCCGCAGGTGCAGGCACTGATCGCCGACTTCACCCGCGCCGGCGGGCATGTGGCCGCAGTGGACGCCGGGGCGACGGGCTCGCTAGACCGGCTCTCGGCCTGGGAGGGCAGGCTCGCCCTGATCCTGGGGGCCGAGACTACCGGGCTGACGCCGCAGGCCCGGGCACTGGCGCAGGCGGCGGTGAGCATCCCGATGAACCCGGCGGTGGAGTCGCTGAACGTATCGGTCGCCGCAGGCGTGCTGCTACACCGCCGCGCCTGGCGCAACCTGGCGCCGACTGCCCAGTAGCCAGCACCGAACCGCAGCCCCCCCCCGCGATGCGCGCCGCATAGCACGACGGCGGGCCCCATCCTCACCGGGAGGAGGAGGCCCGCCGTCGTTGTGGCCGGAGGTGCCGGGCGGATCAGGCGCGGGTTGTGCGGCGTACCTGGTCGAGCCAGGCCCGCCGTGCAGTCAGTGCCGCCTCGGCCTGCGCCTGCGCCTTGGCATCACCGGACTGCCTGGCTGCGGCCAGATCGGCCTCGAGCCCAGCAATGGAGTCCTCCAGCTGGCTGGCCAGCCCCTGGGCACGAGCCTGAGTCTCCGGATCCGTGCGGCGCCACTCGGCCTGCTCCGCCCGGCGCAGAGCATCCTCGACGGCGCGCATGCGCGACTCCAGCCGACGCACCGCGTTGCGGGGCACGCGGCCCGCCTCGTCCCATGCCTCCTGGATGGGCCGCAGCGCCTTGCGGGCGGCCTTGGGGTCCTTAATCGGGAGCAGCGCCTCAGCCTTGGCGGCCAGCTCCTCCTTGACCTTCAGGTTGTCGGCGTACTCGGCGTCGGTAGCCTCGTCCTTGGCCCGGCGGGCGTCGTAGAAGACCTGCTGGGCGGCGTGGAAACGCTCCCACAGGGCGTCGTCCTCCTTGCGGGAGGCGCGGCCGGCCTTCTTCCACTCGTTCATGAGCTCGCGGTAGCGGGCCGACGTTCCGGCCCAGTCCGTGGAGTTGGACAGCTCCTCTGCGCGCTTGATCAGCGCCTCCTTGGCGGCCTTCACCTTGGCCTGCTTGGCGTCCAGTTCGCTGAAGTACTGGCGGCGGTGGCGGTCGAAGGTGGTGCGGGCGTGGCTGAACCGCTTCCACAGGGCGTCCTCTGACGAGCGGTCCAGGCGCGGGCCCCGGCGCTGCGCCTCCTTCCACTGCTCCAGCAGGGTGCGCAGCTGCGCACCGGAGGACTTCCACTGGGTGCGGGCCGGGTCCTGGGCGGCGACGGCCTCGGCACGTTCCACGATTGCGGTGCGGTCCTTCAGCGCCTGCTCCTTAGCGGCTGCGCGCTCCGCGGCGACCGCCTGGCGACGCTCCACGGCCACCGACTTCAGGGCCGCGAACCGAGCGCGCAGAGCCTCCAGGTCGCCGACGGCGGTGGGCTCCTTGAGGGACTCCTCCAGATTCTTGATGGTGGAGTCGATCTCCCGTACCGACAGGTGCGGCAACCGGGCCGCGAACAGGTCCACGTTGGAGCTCAGGTCCAGGTAGCGGCGCACGTAGTAGGCCATGGCCTCGGCGATCGGGACGCCGGGGAACTGGCCGACTTCACGCTCGGTGCCGCCGTCCTGCACGTAGACGCGGCCCTCGCCGTCCACCCGGCCCCACTTGGCAGCGTCCATGGCGGCCTCCGGGTCGATCTCCGGCTCGGCCGGTGCGGGCTGCTCGTTGGCCTGCTGGCTGTCTGCAGGCTTGTCATCGGCTGCAGGCTGTGGCTCAGCCGTCGGCGCGGCGTCGACCGACGCAGGCGAGTCCGCTTGCGAAGAGGACGCATCGTGCTGCGTCTGCTGCGGCGCCGTCTCTTCCTGAGGCTCAGTCGCGGCAGTGTCCTGCGATGACGGCTCGGCGGGCTCCGGCGCGGCGGACGACTGTACGGGCTGGGGGGCGTCGGTGGTGGTGGCCTGCTCGTCGGCAGCGGGTGCCGCAGGCGTACTTGGGGTAGCAGCCTGCCCGGCGGCGGCCGCGGGTTCCACCTCGGGTGTGGTGGACTCGGCCTGGGGCTGTGTCTGCTCGGTCATTGCGCTCCTTCACGGATCTGACGGGGTTGGGGCGGGAGGTTCCGCTCCGTTCCGTTCACGTCCGGCACACGGCCGGACGACGACACGCCGCCGGAGGGCGGCAGTTGGTGCCGAGCCTACCCGTCGGCCGGGTGACGGGGAACCGCAGTGGTTGTTCGCGAATCACCCCGTAGCGGACAATGCGGTGGCGTAAGCCACTCCTACAGTTCCGCTACGATGGCAGCCATGCTCATTGAGCGCACCCTCGCAGCCGTTTTCGGGTCCAACTGTTACGTCCTGGCCGCTGAGCCGGGAGCCCCGGCGCTGGTGGTGGATCCGGGTGCTGGAGCCGCCCGCGGCGCGATGGCGCTGATGCGCTCGAATCACCTGCGGTTGGGGGCCATCCTGCTTACCCACGGGCATGCCGACCACGTCTGGGACGCTCAGCGCCTGATCGACGCCGCAGTGACCGAGGGACGCGTGGATGCCGGGCCGGGCGGCACGGCGGACCCCACCAGCGTGCCGGTATACATTCCCCAGCCGGATCATTACCGCCTCGACGACCCCGCCGCCACTACTGGAATCACGGTTGACGGTAAGACCTTCGCGGACCTCGCCGGCAGCGCCTGGCTGCGCCCGGCGGATGTGCGTCCCTTCCCGCAGGACGGCTTTGTCCACGCGGTTGAGTTGGTTCCTGGTGTGGCCGTCCGGGCAGTGCCGGCACCCGGGCACTCGGAGGGCTCCACGCTGTTCTTCCTAAACGCCAGGCTTGGCGATAACCAGTTGCTGTTCGAGGCGGAGGCGCTGGATGATCCCGCCGACGCTGACGAACGTGACTACCTAGTGGCGCTGGACGGGGATGTGATCTTCAAGGGCAGTGTGGGCCGCACAGATCTGCCCGGCGGGGACCAGTACCAGATGTGGGCGACGCTGCGGCTGCTGGCCAGCGCCGTAGATCCCGACACAGTGCTGCTGCCCGGGCATGGTGCAGCCACCACCATGGCTCACGAGCACCATGCCAACCCCTACCTGGCCGAGGCCAAGGTGCGCGGCGGCGAGACCGGCGCGTGAGCGCCGGTCGGGGCGGGCACGGCGCAAGACACGGCGAGACCGGCGCGTGAGCGCCGGTCGGGGCGGGCACGGCGCAAGACACGGCGAGACCGGCGCGTGAGCGCCGGCACTCGCCTCTACTACGACCGTTTGCACCCTGGTGAACGCCTATATGCCGCACACCAGGGTGCAAAAGTTCGCAACAGAGGCAACGAGGCAACAGAGCATGTACGCGTGCGCCTGGCGTCGGTTGTTGCCGGCGGTGTCATGGTTCGGCAAGACGGCATGACACAATGCGGCCCATGGCTCCAGCACAGGTCCGACAGGCGCAATCGTCTCTCTCAGGCTTCCCCGAGTGGCTTCCCGCCGCCCGCATCGTCGAGCAGCAGTTCCTCGACACCCTGCGCCGTACCTTCGAACTGCACGGATTCAGCGGGATCGAGACCCGGGCCGTCGAGCCGCTGTCAGAGCTGACTCGCAAGGGTGAGACCAGTAAGGAGGTCTACCTGCTCTCACGCTTGCAGGCTGATCCCGGCGAGGCGGAGGAGACGGACCCGAGCAAGCAGCTCGGCCTCCACTTCGACCTGACCGTCCCCTTCGCCCGCTACGTGCTGGACAATGCGGGCACCCTGCACTTCCCGTTCAAGCGCTACCAGATCCAGAAGGTCTGGCGCGGCGAGCGCCCGCAGGAGGGCCGCTTCCGCGAGTTCGTCCAGGCGGATATCGACGTGGTCGGTGATGGCAGCCTGCCGCTGTTCCACGACGTGGAGATGCCACTGGTCATGCACGAGGCTCTCTCCGCACTGCCGATCCCGGCCGTCACCATCCACGTGTCCAATCGGAAGGTCGCCCAGGGCTTCTACCAGTCGGTCGGCGTCGGCGAGGAGAAGCTGGCGGAGGTGCTGCGCGTGGTCGACAAGCTAGACAAGATCGGGGCCGGCCGGGTGGCCACCGAGCTGGTTGACGGCGTCGGCATCACGGAGGAGCAGGCGGACGCGGCCCTGAGGCTGGCGCGGATCACCGGCGCTGACGCCGAGCAGCTGCGCGCAGATGTCCTGGCCGCGCTCAACGGCGCCGACCCCAGCGAGTTGCTGGTCCAGGGCTTGGACGAGCTGGCCGAGCTGCTGCGCTCCGCCGCGCACCGCCGCCCCGGCGCCATCGTCGCCGACCTCAAGATCGCCCGCGGGCTGGACTACTACACGGGCACCGTCTACGAGTCCTTCATGGCCGGCCACGAGGACCTGGGCTCGGTGTGCTCCGGCGGCCGCTACGACTCCCTGGCATCCGACGGCAAGCGCACCTTCCCCGGAGTGGGCATCTCGATCGGCGTCTCCCGCCTGCTCGCGCGCGTAATTGGCGCCGGCATGCTGGAGGTGACGCGCGCCGTGCCCACGGCCGTACTGGTCGCGGTCACCGATGAGGCGCACCGGTCTGCCTCCGACGCCGTCGCCGACCAGTTGCGTGCCCGGGGCATTGCCGCGGATGTGTCCCCGACGGCGGCGAAGTACGGCAAGCAGATCCGCTTCGCGGACAAGCGCGGTATTCCCTTCGTGTGGTTCCCGGGCGCCGACGGGGAGCTCGGCTCGGTCAAGGACATCCGCACCGGTGAGCAGGTACAGGCGGAGCCGGCCACCTGGCGGCCCGCCGATCAGGCGGACCTCGCTCCCAGGCTGCACGCAGCCGACGATGCCGCCGGCCGGGTGGGGGAGCGGAGCTGAGCCATGAGCGCTGACGCGGGAGCAGCGCAGGCGCCTGGGCGTGACGTGGACGGTGCCGGCGCCGAGACTGCCCTGCGCCGCCTCCAGGGGGACCTGGCGGCGCTGTCCCTGCCGTACGCGCTGCCGGATACAGCCGCGGCCGAGCGCACCGCCAGAATCGTGGGCGACCAGCTGGGCGACTACGTGCTGCCCCGCGTCAGCGCGATGGACGCGCCTCTGCTTGCGGTGGTCGGAGGCTCAACCGGGGCGGGCAAGTCCGTGCTCGTGTCCTCCCTCGTGCGGCGGCACGTGGCCGTCTCCTCGGCGGTTCGGCCAACAACGCGGCGCCCCCTGCTGCTGCACGCCACCGGTGACGGCGCCTGGTTCGACGGCGACCGGGTGCTTGGCTCGCTGGCGCACGTGCGCGTCACCGAGGGCTCGCCCCCGACGCCCGCGGGTGCACGCACGCCCCGGGAGGTTGAGATCCGGTCCTGCTCCGCGCTTCCGCAGGGACTGGCGCTCCTGGACGCACCTGACGTGGACTCCGTGGTCAGCGACAATCGGGAGTTGGCTGCCACGCTCCTGGCTGCCGCCGACCTATGGATCTTCGTCACCACAGCCTCCCGCTACGCCGACGCCGTCGCCTGGGCGCACCTGCATGCCGCAGCGGCCCGCGATGTGGTCACCGCGGTGGTCCTGGACCGTGTCCCCGAAGGGGCGGCTCAAGCCGTCAGCGAGGACTTGCGCCGTCGCCTGCAGGCGGCCGGGCTGTCCTCCTCGCCGGTGTTCGTAATCCCGGAGACCGCGCTGGATCCAGACGGTTTCCTGCCCGACGCGAGTGTCGCACCGCTCAGGCACTGGCTCGGCACGCTTGCGGCAGATGCCGCCGCGCGACGTCAAGTAGCCCGGCGCACCCTCACCGGAGCGCTGGCCCGCGCCCTACAGGACGCCGCCACCGTCCTGGAGGCGGTGCGGGCGCAGGAGACTGAGCGCACGCGCTTGGCGGACACAGCCGCAGCGTGCCACGCGGAGGCCCGTGACCGGATCACCGCCGCCACGCAGGACGGCTCACTGCTGCGCGGTGAGGTCCTGGCCCGGTGGCAGGAACTGATCGGCACCGGCGAGCTCCTGCGGGGACTGCAGTCGCAGGTCAGCCGCCTGCGTGACCGCGTCACCGCCGCGGTGCTGGGGCGTCCCGCACCTGCCGAGCGTGTTGAGGAGGCCATCGAGTCCTCCCTGGCCTCACTACTACTCAGCCAGGTGCAGCAGGCCCGCCTGGAGACTGAGCGGGCCTGGAGGCGTGCGGGGTCCGCCCCGTACCCGTTGTCAGCCGCACTGTCCGCGCTGCCGCCGCCGACGCAGCAGGCTCGGCGCGCCGAGCAGCTCGTGCGCGACTGGCAGGGCGACGTGCTGGACCTGGTACGCGCCGAGGGGGCGGATAAGCACCTGACCGCCCGCCTGCTGTCCCTTGGGGTCAACGGGATCGGTGTCGCGCTCATGGTCGTCGTATTCGCCCACACCGGTGGCCTTACCGGGGTGGAGGTGGGCATTGCGGGCGGCACCGCCCTGGTAGCGCAGCGCGTGCTGGAGGCGGTGTTCGGCGACCAGGCAATGCGTGACCTCGCCAGGCGCTCGCGCCTGGCCCTCGACGAGCGGGTAGCGGTCTTCCTCAACGAGCAGCAGTCAGTCTTCACGCGCGCCCTTCCAGACCCGTCTCCACCTTCCGAGCAGCTGCAGGCGCGCATGCGGGAGGCCGCCGTGGCAGTGGAGTATCTGACCGGGGGTGGAGCGTGAACCGGAGCCACCGGCGCCTGCCACCTATGCCGGACCCCATCTCGACCGCGGACACCCTGGGGGTGCTTGCCCGCCTGGTTGAGGTCGGTGAGGGCCTCGTGCCAGCAGACCTGATCGATACCGGGCGCGCCCTGGTGGAGCGGGCCGGCCAGCGCCGCCTCATCGCCCCGGGCGTCGGAGTGGTTGCGCTGCTAGGGGCAACGGGCTCAGGCAAGTCCAGCCTCTTCAACGCGATCTGTGGGGCCGAGCTGGCGCCGGTCGCGGTTACCCGGCCGACGTCGACCCAGCCGATTGCCGCGCTGCCTACCGCGCCGCCACCCGCGGTAGACAGCGCCGTCGGCAGGCTCCTGGACTGGCTCGGAGTCCACGAGCGCGTCCGGATACCCGAGACTCCCTCCTGGGGCCCGTCAGCCGTTGGGGTCGGACCAAGCACCGTCCTGTTGGACCTGCCCGATGTCGACTCCGATGTCACGCGGCATCGCGCCGTAGCCGAGCGGCTCGCCGGCCTGGTCGACGTCCTCGTGTGGGTCCTGGACCCGGAGAAGTACGCGGATGCCGTGATTCATCACGACTTCATCGAGCCGATGGCGGAGCACGCGGCCGTTTCCGTCGTCGCCTTGAACCAGGTGGACCGGCTCAGCGACCGCGACCGTGAGGCGGCGACGCAAGACCTGACCCGGCTGCTTGCCGCCGAGGGCATGGCGGGTGTGGACGTGATTCAGGTCAGTGCCCGCACCGGGCAGGGTGTACCGGAGCTGCGTGCCCGCATCCGTGCAGTGGCCGACGCCGAGGACGTGACTCACACGCGTCTGTGCGCCGACGCCAGGGCCTGGGCTGCGCTGGTGCGGGAGCGACTCCCCCGGGAGGGGGTGGGCGCGCCCGGACCTTCCGCGGATACCTCCCTTGAGGCGGTTGTGCAGGCCGCCGGCCGCGCCATTGGCGTGGAGCGTATAGCCGACGCCGTCGGAGCCTCTATGCGGCTCGGGGCAGCCCGCCGCGTCGGCTGGCTGCCTGCGCGCTGGGTGTCCCGGCTGCGCCGTGATCCGTTGCGCGCCATGCACCTGGGGGCCGACGTCCGCGGGCACCGACCTGCGCCTGACGGCCCCACGCCGGTGGTTGCGCGCACCTCATTGCCAGCGCCGGACGTGGCCGCCGACGCGGCCATGCGCGTAGCCACCGAGGCCTACGCCGCCTCGCGGACCCGCCAGCTGCCGGATGCCGCGCGGGAACAGGCCACAGCGCGCCTGCGTGAGGGCGCGAAGCAGCTCTACGATCAGCTCGACGCCGCCGTGGCCCGCACGGACCTGGAGCAGGCGGCTTCTCCGCGCTGGTGGGCGGTGGCGAATGCCGCGCAGGTGCTTACCACGCTGATGGCACTGGTCGGTGGGGCCTGGCTGGCGGTCCTGTACCTGATGGATCGCTACCTGCTGCTGCCAGTGGATCCGCCCCGCTGGGGACACGTGCCCTGGCCGACGATCCTGCTACTGGCTGGTTTGCTGGGAGGCCTGGCGCTGGCGGCGGCAGGAACAGCCCTGGCGCGCGTCGGCGCCGCCCGTCGTCGCGCGCGTGCGCGTGAACGGCTGCAGCGGGCGGTGGCCGAGGTGGTAAGCACTAGTGTGGAGACGCCCCTGGAGCAGGAGCTCGCCCGCTACGCCGAGGTGAGCGGCCTGCTGGACACTCTGTGCCCGCCGTCGCGTTGAGCCCGGGCTCAGGAGCCGTCGGCGTCCGCTGATGCGGGCGCATCGGTCCCCAGTGACTCAGCCGCACGGGCAAGCGCCTCACCGGCGCCCTCGTACAGGTTGATAACCACGTCGACGCCCGCGTCCCGCATGGTGGCGGCCTCATCGTCGTAGCGGGCGATCGCCAGGACCCGGCCGGCGAACCTTGTGCGGTCCAGCCATTCCAGCACGTGCACATTCGCACCCGGCGAGGACATGGCCAACACCACCGTGGAGACCTGCACGGCTCCCAGCCGCTCCCAGAACTGCCGGTCGGTAGCGTCGGCCTCAATGACGTTGAATCCCTGACGCGTCAGCTCCTCCACCTTGGTGGCGTCATTGTCGATACCGAGCACGCCGCTATGCCCGTCGGCGTACAGCCGGGTGTAGGTGGAGCGTCCGGCGCGCCCCATGCCGAACACGACCGTGCTGACGCCATCCAGCGGCAGGGGCTGCTCGTCCGGGTGCAGCGCAGCTACCGGCCGGTGGGGCAGGAGCGCGGACATCCACTGCACCAGTGCGACTGGCTTGTGGTTGACCGTGGCAGACACCACGAAGGACAGCGCCAGCGCCAAGGAGACCGCGGCGGGCCACTCCCGGCCCAGCAACCCGTGCTCGGAGGCCGTGCCCACCACTATCAGCGCGAACTCGCTGTATGCCGTCAGTGCCAGGCCGGTGAGCACCGAGGTGCGGCGCCGCATGCCCAGCGTACGCACCACCAGGGTGTACACGAGCGAGCGCACCGGCAGCAGGAGTAGCAGCACGCCCGCGAAGGCGAAGGACGCGGTCTCGGGGATACCGTCCAGCCCGATGGCGAGGAAGAACCCCACCAGCAGGATCTCCTTGATGGTGAACAGGGCGCCGGACAGCTCCTTCGCGGCCGGGTGCGAGGCCAGTAGCGCGCCCATGATGAGGGCGCCCAGATCACCGTCGATGCCAACCAGATCGAACAGCAGGTAGCCGGGAAGCAGCGCCATAGACATGCCGAACAGGGCACGCATCTCCCGGTGGTCAATGCGGTCGAGCACTTTCCCGAACAGTCGGGATGCCGGCCACAGCAGCACCAGGGCGGCTGCCCACGGGCTCGGCGTACGCCCTGACACGGCGGTCATGTAGGCGACTGCAGCAATGTCCTGCAGCACGAGCACACCGATAGCGATACGCCCGTACAGGGAGCCGGCATCATCGCGGTCCTCGAGTAGCTTGACAACCACCACCGTCGAGGAGAAGGACAGGGCGAAGCCGACTGCCGCCACGCCCGCGGGTGTAGCGGCGCCCAGCTGCAGGCCCGCCGCCAGCATCGCCGCCACAACCGCCGTGCCGAGGACGGTCAGCACCACCATGACGATGAGTGCCGTGCCCGCTACCTCCCTGCGGCGCAGTACGCGCAGGTCAAGCTTGAGCCCAATGGTGAACAGCAGGACCGCAACCCCGAGGTCTCCCAGCACCTCTACGAACCCCAGGTTCGGCAGCGGCGATGATCCCAGCACGAATCCGGCGGCCAAGAACCCGACCAGCGGCGGTAGCCGCAGCAAGGTGGCGGTGAATCCGAAGACCACCACGGCCAGTAGATACACGGCGGGGATCATGCCCTCTCCTCTCTGCGGCCGGGTTCCTGGCCGATACCGTCACCGCCCGTCGCGATTACCGCGGAAGCCTCCCTTGCGGCGGCCGTCCCAACCGCGGTTGTCCCAGCGCCCGCTCCTGTCATTCCTGTCGTTGCGGCGGTCATCACGGTCGTAGCGCCGCTTGAAGCCGCCGCGGTCATAACGTCCGGAACCGCGGTCATTGTTCCGTCCGCCCCGGTACCCGCCACCGGAGCGACCACCCCGCGGACCATCCCAGCCGTGCCCGGGCCCCTCGTCCACACGAATACGCAGCTCCCGGCCGGCGAAGGTGGCGTGGCGCATGTTCTCCAGCTGCTCCTGGCTCAGCGGCGTGTGGATCTCCACCAGGGAGAAGGACTGCATGATGTCGATCTTGCCGATATCCGACCCGGAGATAGAGCCCTCATTGGCCAGGGCGCCGACAATCGCCCCCGGCAGCACCCGGTCTCGGTGTCCGACCTCAATGCGGTACACGGTGCCTGAGCCGTCCTCATGACGTCGACGCCCGCCGCGACCGGCACCCGGCTTGCCGTCGATGCGGTCTCCGCGGCGCCCGCGACGGTCGTCGCGGCCGCCCTCGAAGGACGCTGACACGAAGGAGCCGTCCTCATCCAGGAGCTCCTCACGGTTGCCGCGCCGCGGCCGCTCGCCATCGCTGCGTCGGCGCGGCCCCTCGTCACCGACCGCCAGCGCCAGCAAAGTGGCGGCGAGCTCGTCGGCGTCTACCCCCAGCTCCTCGCTCTTGGCGGCTACCAGCTCGGTGTACATCTCCAGGCGCCCGCGCTCGTACCGGGCTGCGGCACGCTCAAGCAGCTTGCCGGCGCGGTGCGCCGAAACGTCGGCGGGGGAGGGGAGGGTGACCTCCTCCAGCCGGGTGCCGGTCAGGCGCTCGATCTGGCGGAGCTTGCCCTTCTCCTTCGGGGTCAGGAAGGTGACGGCCTCGCCGTGGCGACCCGCGCGGCCGGTGCGGCCGATGCGGTGCACGTAGGCCTCCGCCTCGCGGGGCACGTCAAAGTTGACAACCAGGCCGATGCGGTCCACGTCCAGGCCGCGGGCGGCAACGTCGGTGGCGACCAGTACGTCGAGGGTGCCGGCGCGCAGCCGCTCGACCAGCCGCTCGCGCTCGCGCTGAGGCACGTCGCCGGAGATCGCGGCCGCCTGAATGCCGCGGCCGGCAAGCTCGATGGCCACGTCCTCGGCGGTGGACTTGGTGCGCACGAACACCAGGGCGGCTTCAGCGTCGGTAACCGCCAGCACGCGCGCGGCCGCCCCGATCTTGTGGCGGAAGGGCACCACCGCGTAGGTCTGGTGGACGGTGTCCACGGTGGAGGCCTGACGGGCAACCTCCACACGCACCGGGTTGTCCAGGTGCTGGCGGGCGACCTCCTGAATGGCGGGCGGCATGGTGGCGGAGAACAGGGCGGTGCGGCGCTCGGCCGGAATGGTGGCGGCGATCGTCTCCACGTCCTCGGCGAATCCCATGCGCAGCATCTCGTCGGCCTCATCCAGGACGAAGTACTTCACCTCATCCAGGCTCAGAGCGCCCTTCTCGATCAGGTCGATGATGCGTCCGGGGGTGCCCACGACCACCTGGGCGCCGTCCCTGAGCGCCCCGATCTGCGGCCCGTAGGGGGCGCCGCCGTATACGGCGACGACGTCGAGTCCGCGTGAGCGGGACGCCATGTCGGTGATGGCCTCGGCGCTCTGCAGCGCCAACTCACGAGTCGGCGCCAGCACCAGGGCCTGCACCGCGCCGTCGCGGGCGTCGACGGCGTCCAGCAGCGGCAGTCCGAAGGCAGCGGTCTTGCCTGTTCCCGTCTGGGCGATGCCCACGACGTCGCGTCCGGACAGCAGTACGGGGATGGCCTCACGCTGAATCGGGGTCGGAACCTCGAAGCCCATGTCCTTTACCGCCTTCAGCAGGTCGGCCGGAAGCCCAAGAGCATCGAAGGTTACCTCTGCGGGAGCCTCCGCGGAGGCCTCCGTATCCTCCTGATCCTCCCGCGTCTGTGCCGCGTCGTCATCTTCCTCGACGTCCGCGTCTTCGGCGCCGGCCCCGTCCTCCGGGGCATCACCGGCGGCGAGGTCGTCATACTCGTCCTGCCCGGGGTCCGAGTCGGTCTCGGGGTACTCGGGGTCGTTCTCCGGAAGGTTCAGGTCGACGTCGTCCTCCTCGTGCTCGTCCTCGAGGCCCTCCGGATCCTCAGGGGAGTCGGAGGACGCCGGAGTGTCAAAGGAATCCGCCGACGGGGGCGAAACGAAGGCGGGGCCGGAGTCGGCATCGGCAGGAGCGGCGACGGTGTCCGCATGCTCGTCCGAGGCAGCGCCCTCCGGGCTCGCCGGGCTCGGTGCGGCGGAGACGTCAGAGGGTGATGTGCTTACAGGCGCGCCGCCGATCTGCGCGCTGAACAGGTCGTCGATGCCCAGGGGGGCCTCATCGGGGGTGCCGAAGGGCGCAGAGGGCCCAGTCGGGGTAGATGTCATCTTTGCTTTCCCGTATCTGGTTCCGCTGTGTGGAACCGGTCGCGGAGTGTGGGGGAGACCGGGCGGCCTCCGCTCTTGCCGCGCCGCACCCACCACAGCTGCCCGGCTTTCCGCCGCGTAGTACACGGCTGAATTCGCGGGCTTCACGTACATACTCACGGGATCACGCTCGGCGCCGCTGACTTGAGGCGGCAGAACGAGCCGTGAACGGGGTTCACAGCACGGATCACTCCTGGTACCAGCTTAGGGTTAGCGCGCCGCGGCGGGCGGGCCAATTGCGCTTGCGCGCAACAACTCACACGTGAGTCCGGTCTCTTCGGACCTGCGAATTGGGCTCTTTAGGTTTGCGGGTGCGCATTGAGGGCCGGGCCGCGGTGTGGTGGTCGCGCTCGGTTCGGCGGGGTCGCGCGCGGGGCGGCAGGGTCGGCCGTGTGGGCGGCGCGGAGGGGGCGTTGGAGTTGTTGAGGCCATGCGGCTGCTGGAGCGGGGCGGTGGCGGTTGGTGGCGCCGGCCAGCGACCGGTTCCGGCGCTTCCGGCGGTGCCTGTGATTCTGCTACCGCGCCCCGGGCGCCGCAGGCAAAGACGTGCCCATGCGCGCGCACGTCACAGCCGGCGAGTGCCACGCCCACGGCGCCGTGCGGGCTACGCCGGTGTCAGCCAGCTACAGGCAACCACGTATGGACCACGCCCACGGCGCCGTGCGCGCCACGCACCGCTGCGAGGGGCCGCGAACCGGGCCCGCTCACCCGTGCGCCCCCGGGGGTGACCCCAACTCATGTATTCCCGGGCGGCGTCTGGTGGACTCGCTCGCGCACCCCGGGGGTGACACATCGGCGCTTCCCGCGCGGCGGCACAGCCCCAGCGTGACGGCGCGGTCCCCTTACGACGCTTCGGCACTTCGCATGACGGTTCGTACCTGTAGGTGCCTGTGCTGTCTCCACACTTCTGGGACGGTTGAGTCTCATGACTTCTGGGACGGTTG